>WRJW01000119.1 GCA_009778375.1 Bacteroidota bacterium | reverse complement strand
TTTACACAAAATTTTTCACAGGCTCAGTTTCCCTATCTCCAATCGTACCTGACAAAGGGATGGATTGACAGTAAATAAAAAAAGGCAACAAATTGAATATTATGCTTAGTATGAATTTCATTCTATGTATTTTTATTAAATACGGGAAAAATCAAAAAAACCACGCCTCCAATCTAGTGAAAAACGTGGACACTCTTTTACAAAGATATACAAAATGATTGTAACAATCCAAGAGATTGCAATACATTTTTTTAATAATATGTTTATCAAGTATTTAATTTTTTCATTCTCTGTTTTCATACACAACATGCTTTTTCACAACGACCATATAAATTTGAAGTACAATAGTGGACAACTGCTATCGCCTTTTATCCCCCGCCCCCTTGTCAAACGCCACCAAGTTGAACATCTCGCTCATTCGGGAGCGTAGGCGGTTGCCGTAGAGGGTTTACCACCAATCAGGGGAAAACTCTTTTTATGTTTGACCTGAATTTTTTGAAAAAAAGTGTGTAGTACAAAGCACCGATAGCAAACGTGTGGCAAAGGGGGTGTTGGGGGTGCGATTTAAACCCCCGTATTTTGATCATCTCATTTGGGATAGGTTGGGTATGCCTGCCCGTTAATACCCCATAAGGATACGATCCTTGTCAAGTTGAGGTCGAGGGGGACTTTTTAAAAGTTTATCAATAGCGGTGTAGAGGGTCCTTATAGCCTCCGTGTTGTTGCCTGTTGCCTGCTCAAGCATTAGTACACGTTCCCTAACCCCTCCGCAACTTGAGGTCACAATTTGTGATCTCAAGATTGCAACTTCTTGCTTTGTAAGTTGAAACATAAAGTCAAGAGGAAATCTTTTGATGTTTCTGCGGACGGATTGATTGAGTACTTTTGTTGTTACCTGATACATCTCTGCAAGGTCAAAATCGAGCATAATTTTGACCCCGCGTATCTCGTAAATCTTGTTTTGAATGTCGGAGGGGCCGGAAAGTGGTTGTTGGGTTGAATCTGTTCCATGGTCTAAAATTTTTGGCAAGTAAGTAGGAGGGATTGCTCGCGGTGAACCGCTCGCGATCCGCGGAGGGCGCGCTTCAAACAAAAAATCAACGGCGTTTCACGCCGAGTCAAAGCGAAATCCGAACAAAAACTTGTTCTTGTTCGGATTTCTTCTTTAACTTTTGCTCGCTTTGCGAGCGTTGATTTTTTGTTTGGCGGAGAGAGGGGGATTCGAACCCCCGGTCCCGCGTTTGCAGGACAACGGTTTTCGAGACCGCCGCATTCGACCGCTCTGCCATCTCTCCAAAGGTGCGGCAAAAATACTAAAATTTAAAAAAACAGCACGCAGATTTTTACTTTTTGTCCGGCCTTAAATAATTTCTCTCCCTATCTTGCGCAGCTTTTCTACGTTGAGCTAACCATTAACTATTCATCTTATGGCCACTAATAGTACACTCATTACCAAATTTTTCCTTGAATTAAATTCGGGTTTTGCTTATATCGGCAGGCAGATACCCGTCAATGTTGGAGGATCGGATTTTATCATTAATTTGTTATTCTTTCATCTACCATTGAGGTGCTATGTGGTGATCGAATTGAGAAATTCCCGTTTTCTTCCCGAGTATGCCGGAAAGCTTGGTTTTTACCTCTCGGCCATAGACAGTTTGTTGCAACCCGGTCAGGATAATCCTGCCGTTGGGCTGATTATTTGTACAGACAAAGACAACATTGTGGTGGAATATGAACTTTCCAACCTCTTTCCAGAACGTTTAAAAGGCAATTTACCCACCATTGAGGCGATAACTACAGCAATTTTCCGCCCAAAAACAGAGCCGCGATAGTAAAGTAGATGATGAGTCCCGTTACGTCTACCAAAGTGGCTACAAAAGGGGCCGATGCGGTGGCGGGGTCGAGTTTGCATCGTTTGAGGATCAGTGGAATCATGGAACCGGAAAGGGTTCCCCAAAGGACTACAAAAATCAGGGATACCGCCACGCTGATGGCTACCCAGACCCAATACTCCCCATAATCGCCCAATCCGGTCTGCTGCCAGATAAAAATTCGGGTAAAGCCAATGAGTCCCAGCACGGTGCCCAATGTAAGGCCCGATAAGATTTCTTTACGCATTACATACCACCAATTCCTAAGTTTTAGCTCGCCAATGGCTAAGGAACGGATAATAAGACTGGCCGCCTGAGATCCCGAGTTACCCCCGCTGGAGATGATCAGGGGGATAAAGAGGGCTAATACTACGGCTTTAGCTATCTCTACTTCAAAATAGCTCATGGCCGAAGCGGTGAGCATTTCGCCCAAAAAAAGGAGGATCAACCATCCGGCCCGTTTTTGCACCAATTCAAAGAGGGATGTTTTGGTGTAGGAAACATCTAAGCCTTCGGTTCCTCCAAACTTTTGAAAGTCTTCGGTACTCTCTTCTTCGGCCACGTCCATCACGTCGTCAACGGTTACAATGCCTACTAAGGTGCCTGCCGTGTCTACTACCGGCAGGGCTACGCGGTCGTGGTCTTGAAATACCTTTACGGCAACTTCCTGGTCGTCGAAGGCATTAAGGGCAACAAAACGGTTGTCGGTAATTTCCGAAATAATCTGATCGGGTTCGGCCAAAATTATCTCTTTAATGCGAACATCGTCAATTAACCTCCACGAATCGTCTACAATATAGATCACGTTGAGCGTCTCGGAGTCGCGGCCAAACTTGCGGATAGTGTCCAAGACTTGTTGTATAGTATGGTAGGGCTTTACGGCGACGTATTCGGGGGTCATCAACCGGCCGATACTCTCTTGGGGATAACCCAGCAATCGCGTGGCGATTTCCCGTTCTTCGCGGGAGAGCATCTGCACCAAGCGTTGACTGACCGCTCCGGGTAGTTCTTCAAAAAAGGCGGTGCGATCGTCGGGATCAAGGTCGTTGAGGAGGCTGGTTAAGCGTATGCTGTTGGCGGCCAATCCCTCAATAATGTCTTCCTGATCGTCGGGAGAGAGGTGCTGAAAGGTCTCTTTGGCCGATTGCCGCGACAAGAGCCGGAACACCACCAACTGATCGGGCTTTTCCAATTCCCCAATCAGTTCGGCAATCTGAAAAGGCTCAAGGTCTTTGAGTTCATTTTTTAAAAGTTTCCAGCTTTTGTCTTCGATCAGCCGGCCTAATGCGTCTAAGATTTCATTCATGATTTCATCTCCTTACAGGGTTTAAACTGTAGGGAGATGCGCCCCCTACAGCGTGATGGTTACTGATGTTTGCTGTGGGTAACTATAGGGGTCGTCGTCCATAATGGTGGTATTTTTATACGGCTGCAAAGTTAAAAAATATTTGGGATTAATCCTGCTTTATGGTTTTATTTTGGTTTGAAGGGGTTGTTTGCGCTCAATAAAGAATGTTTCCTGCAAACAAAGGGTGTTTTGATCCTCCTTAACGGCTTTAATCAGATCGGCTAAGGTTTTGCTGCGGGAGGCAAGAGCCAGTTCTCCTAAAGCAGCTTGCGCATCCTTTGCGTCACCGGCATAGTGGTTGGGGAATTGGGCGTACCACCAGATTCCCGTTTGGAGTGAGGGGAATTCTTTTTTCAAGGGAAGTTGGTTGAGATCTTCTCCCGATTCGGAAGTGGCTTTTTGGAGTTGTACCAAATCGGGGCGGATGGCCAAAATAGTGCTCGTCTCGACCTCACCGGCGTGTCCGTCAAAATCGGTTTTGCGCATGGCCGTAATGATTTCTTGGGTATTTGGATCGGTAGCCGGTGAAATGGAAAAAACGGCATAGTCTCTGGGAGTGGCCAATTGAGTTTGGCAAAAGTATTGTAAAAAGGCATTGTTTCCAC
Source organism: Bacteroidota bacterium (assembly GCA_009778375.1). Lineage (GTDB taxonomy): Bacteria > Bacteroidota > Bacteroidia > Bacteroidales > UBA932 > WRBG01. The sequence continues at coordinate 1,527 of WRJW01000119.1, read as the reverse complement.
CGTGACCGTTTACCAGAATAATCTTTTTGATACCGTTGCGGGCAATCTCGTGGCACGTTTCGTCGAGCAACCGGTAGAGCAAATCGGGACTATAGGCAACGGTTCCGGGTTGCTGTTGGGCTTCAAAGATTTGACCGGCAAAATAAAAAGGGAAGACGATGCAGTACTCCAGATGTGCAGCCCTAAAACAGAGCTCCCGAGCTGTATAAACGTCGGTTCCTAAGGGGAGGTGCGGCCCGTGTTTTTCCAGTACGCCCATGGGTATCAAGCAAACGCCTTGGGCATTTTTAACGGCCGCAGGAAAGTCGGATGCGGTAAGCTCTTCCCAGGCTGCAGGGAGTTGCTGGGCATTTAGATTCAGGGCGCAGCACACTAAAATCAGGCTAAAAATCAGTTTTTTCATGAGGATAATATCATTGGGTTGGGAAATATTGCACTATTTGAGTTTGAACCTAACCTTTACTACCACTTCGGTCGGCCTCAGGTAGTAGACAGAGTAAAATGTACTGATGTCGCTGTAAGAGGCCGAAACGTACTCTTTGGCGTTAAAGATGTTGGTATAATCGAGCATTACTTCTATTTTGGGCCATTTGTAGCGGAGGTTGAGGTCGCCAAAGGAGATATTCCGGTTTCCCGAAACGATGGCGCTGTTGTAGAAGTTTTCGTAACTGAGATTCAATACTAAATTTTTGAGGGGAAACAGATTGAGTTGTCCGCGTTGCGATACGGTTCGAATCGGCGCGATGGTTTGGTTGTCGTTGTCCATTTTGCGCCGATTTTGAGCGTAATCGATTTTATAGGAGAGGCTGCCCCATTTCCAAAGTTTGGTGCTCAGGCCGGCATTTAAGCCGTATTGCTCTACAGTATAATGGATTAGTGCTTCCTGACTAAGTTGGGATGCCTGGGAAGAGGTATAGTTTCCGCCGACCGTTAGGGTAGAGGCAATCACATCCAAGCCCTTGCTCAGGCTGGCGCTTAAGTTGGCTAATGCTGTGGTATTGGGAATTTCGTAGGTGGTTTGTACCCGTAAAATGTCCTGAAAATTAGCGCCAAACAGGAGGTTGGCGTGGATATTGTTGTAACCGGCGCTAAAATTGCCAAACAGGGAATATATCGGATTCCGATAACTGAGGCTAAAGTTGTAATTTTGGACTTGTTGTTCTAAAAGTTTATCCTCGTTGCGCTGCAAATTTCGGTACGAACGCATGATATAGCCGGTGTAACTGTTGCTGAGGCTGCCCAGACTATTTGTGTAGCGGGCGGTAAAGGAGGTCTCCCAGCAGGCGGTTAATTTGTAAGACAAAAACAGGGAGGGGTTTAGAAACAACCGGTCGGTCGGGGTTTTGGTTTGGGGCAGATGATCATGTATGCGGAGCATGATGTATTGCAGCGGGACGCCGAGCGTAGCCCTAAAACGGTTGTATTGATAAGTGTAAGAGGGTTGGAACTGCCATTCGAATTGATTCCGGATCAGGTCGTTTTTTAACGTATCGGGGCCGGATAACAAGATTCCGGCAGCCGTTTTGG
>WRJW01000118.1 GCA_009778375.1 Bacteroidota bacterium | reverse complement strand
TATGGTCGTATCAATATTATTGATACCTTTGCGCAATTTGTATTTTGAACTCAACTAACCTCATAATACTGTATAATGTCAGCCTTTAAAAATAAACCTGCCCCATCCGCATTATCCCTTTTTTCCCTTTTTTTGACATTTTTGACCCTCTCTTCGTGTTTCAGAGATAAGTATCCGAATCCCAAAGCACCCAAAGACGTTGGCTTTGTGGTCAGTATTTCTGTTCCCAATGATCCGGCCACCCGGGCCATCCCACGCACCGGATTTTACGACAACTTAGTGCAGGATATTACCATCCTGCTCTTTGACCCCTCAAGCGGAGCCTGGGCGGGGTATGCGCAGGCTACGGAGATCAACACGATTCCCGGAAAAGAGAACCTCAAGCGTTTTAAAGTCTTAATAAATCCCGATACCTATAAGGCCCTTTTTATTGCCAATGCCTACGACCTGATTAATCAACACTGTGATTTGGAGGACGGATCGTACCGGCTTGGGGGCGAAATAAGTTTGGCGGATATAGAAACGGAGCTTTTGACCTTGATCCATGCCGGGGATAAATACAACGCCGAGCCCGGCAGCAGCGGCTACCGTCCTTTTTATATGTGCTCTGCATTTGAACAACTTACAGTTCCCATTCCTGCCGACAAAGATTATGAAGAAACGCCCATCAAGTTGTCTCGAGACGTGGCCAAAATCGACCTTCAGGTAGACCCGTCCGTATCGGCAAAAATATCGTTACAGGAAATTCTGCTCTGCAACTACAACTGCAACGACTATGTGGTGCCCGCCCCCGGGTGGTGGCTGGCAGCTCCCGACCCCCTCTTTGCCGCGGGGCCAAGCGTAACGCGTCCGATTCATTTGGCGCCCGCGTTGGCCGATGCCATTTCCTATTCGGGAAGCGATTTTGATGCGTCCGGATCGTGCATAGACGAGGTGTTTACCTATGAATCCCCTGCCGGCAACCTCTTTCTGCTGGTCAGGGCCAATGTAATGCTAAACGGCTCCAACCAGGCCGACCGATGGTATAAGTTGGACTTTAGGAAAGAGGATCCTTTGACGCATACGGTAAAGCCGGTGAATATTTTGCGCAACTGGTCCTATTCTTTGGTGATTACCGAGGTGAGCCACGCCGGATACGATACGGCTAAGGAGGCCTTTGACAACGAGCCCCAGGGCTTGACGGTTACCTTGGAAGCCGTGGACGAACCGGGGATCAATGATTTTGTGTACGGCGAACATTATTATATTGGGGTCGATCAGTCGGAGCTCTACTATTACCACAACAGCGATCCCCAAATTTTGCGGATATTTACCGACTATATGGGCGGATGGAAGATCGGGAACATCACCTACGATGCCGGAGGCCAAAACTGGCTCTCTTTTGACCCCAATCCTCCGCAGACGGCAACGGCCAATACGGTTGTTTCTACTCCGGTGGCGATTTCTGCCGCGGCCCATACCGGTTCCATGCCCCGCGTAGCCACCTTTGATATAACCGCAGGTATTTTGACCAAAACGATCACTATCATACAGTTTCCTCCCGTCAACAAAGTGTCGGACAATCTTGGGTCAGACGTTACTCCTTTTGTGGGCGCTTTTTGGAAGGCCAACCAATGGGGCGAGCGTCTGATTCGAACCTCCCGACCCGCTTCGGGTGTTATGGACGGGGCGTGGATGGCAGTCGTGCTCGAGGGGAGGGATTGGATTGTCCTGGATACGCTGATGACCTCCGACCCCAATGTAGGCTGGAGGGGAGGGGCCAACGAATCTGCCGTGCACAACGGCAACGATGCCGGTTTTGACCTGAATCATGGCGTTTTTGGCACTTCTACCGAGATAAAGGGAACCCTGACCCCTTTGCATGATCTCTACTTTCGCATAGGCTTAAAAACGGCCTATTCGCCCACTCCTGCGGCTCCTGTCCGTTACGGAGTCGTGTTGCTTTGGTGTAAAGATAAAGGGAAGACGCACCGGATCTGGATCCGTCAGGGCGAAGGGGTAGATTTTATCCCCGGACGCACCTCCGGCCTCCGATGGAGTCCCTATAATTTGGGTAATTACAACGATCCGGTTTATCATCCACAGCGTTTTGTTCATTATCCGTCGCAGGGAGGGTATTATTATCAGTGGGGATATTCTGCTAACATCGATACTCCCAGCCCCTATCATCCCATCAATCCCCCCAACGCTTCTCCCGGATGGACGAGTGTGGGCAGCGGGGCTCTTTATACCTTGGACAATGCCTGTCCCGATGGTTTTGAGACGCCCGTTGCGGATGAGTTTGCCGATTTTGTGACGGCGGGTTTTGGCGGCAGCGGATATACCACTCCCGTTGCGGGCTTTTATGCCGATGGCTTCTTCGACCGGCGGGCCTTGGTAACCCCTCCCGGAAATTTGCCAAGGGAAAATGGTGCAGTTTCCTATTATTCGACTCTTAGCGATCCAAGAAATCAGGATGTTGCCTATATGGGACTCCTTTTGTTTCATACGGCCAACAATGGCTCCATTTTCTTTCCCTTTACCGGTAACCGCAGCCAAAGCATTGGCCTCAGTTTTTTGGGCGAATATGCCGATTACTGGACAGGCTGGCGCGGCCCCTATGGACCCGGAGCATGGGGAGAGGTAACTTTTCAGCCTCTTTTCTCAGGAGGATCGTATGGGGCCAGCAGCTTTGAGTTTGGACATACCGTTCGTTGCGTAGAGACCGTTTTGTCTGTGGTCCCTTCATCACTTTGGCTGTCACCCAGTACGGGCAATACTTCCAAAACGATAACCATTACCAGCAGCGGCCCCTGGGTGGCGTCCAATCTTCCGGCCAACGCCTCCCTTTCTTCGACAACCGGAACTCCCGGAATCACTACCATAACCCTTACCCGCAGCAACGCAAACTTTGGGGCGGATACTTTTGTGGTTACCAATACCCAAACGGGTAAGAGCGTTACCGTAAACGTAGATAACTACTTTATAGATGACGACGAAGAATTTTTGATTTCCAACTCCGCTTCTGTCGGCAATACCGGAACGTACCAACTGTTTGTGTACGGAGGCAGCGAGACCTTTACCATCGTGGACTACTCATCGTGGATTACTTCTGCCACCATCCTTCCAAGTGGAGAACTTCAATTGATGGCCAATCAATCTCCAGACGGAGAACCCCGCACCGGCTACATTACGCTGGCCCATGCCAACGATCCCACCTATCAGGTAACGATCCCCGTTATTCAGGACTATAATATTATTCCTCCCTTTAAGTATTTTGTAATGAAATTTACCTGGGTAAATCAGGGGTCTACCAGTTGTGATGTTGATATTGCCGTTGAATTTGCCGGTAACGGATTACCGGTAACAGGAGGGGGCGTTACCTATAACTTTGATACACAAAATTATGTAGCTGGAGGTATGGGTACCGGCGCCGATTCTCGAGCCGTGGGTTGGGGTTTGAAATCATTGGTTGGCGTGGGAGGTAATACGGTTAATTATAGCCAGAATCCCTCTTTTACCCCTGCACAGTTGGCAGATAATCTAATGTTTTGGGGCGGTGATGCCAGATCGGGCGAAGGGGAGACGGTATTCTTTAATGCGCCAAAGATTACACCGGCAGATCCACGCAACGATAATTCGGGATTGAATCGCTATATTTATATAGAAGTCTATAATACAATCTATTCAGGAACGGCCGGCAATCCGGTTCGGATGACGTTGTCTACTTATAACGATAGATACCTATGGGAAAATCCCGTTTCACATGTAATCGATTCGGTGAACAGTATAATGATGAAACCGAGCGGTGTTGGCGTTACCGGCAGTGGTATCAATGCGCTCAATTTTTACTGTGTGCCCGAAGGGACTTCTGATGCACAGCTAAGAGGAGCCAATGGAACAGGTTACCTCCTTCCGCCTCTGTGGACAACCAACCGCGTAAATCAGGTTTCGAGTAGTACCCAGTTTAATGATTACAGAAACCGCTTTACCCATATATGTACCATCACCTATGACCGCTACAAGCGCAGTGCTACCGTAAACTGGCTTGCGGGCGAATACACGGGAAGTATTGTGCCGCCCTATTAGGTCTATGATTATCCATAAATCTACGCCTGATCAAATCAACGTTTTTGTTTCACTTAGATTATTCAAAATGTGCGTTGATGGTTTCGATTAAGGATTTCACTTTGTGACGCTGCGTATTAAAGAATTTGACCTTGTCCCGCTCAGAACTTCCGCTTAACAGTACCGCACGTTTGGACAGTTTGGTCAGCCAAATCTCCGTTTCTCGGCAAAAGGCATGTTCGTAAACATTCAGATGATTGATGGTAAATAATTTGACAATACAGTTGCTATACTCGCCATGATTCAACAGAATGTACGTGTTGTCCGGTTCCATGTCGCTCCAGTAGAGCCCAAAAGGAGTATTTCCGTCGTCTTTGGAACAATTTTCTACCCACTTTTGCAGCTTGTTCAAAATATTCAATAGCTGTTCACACAAAAGTAGAGGCAACTCTTTATCGGTGAACCTGCATAATCCAAGATAATAGCTAATGAGCTTTAAAGTCGGTACGAGGGTATTGTTTGTCCATATCTCAGTCGATGGGATGTGCTCATATGCGTCGGAAATTTGATGATGATAATGTACTATTTCGGGCGTTTTCATCTCCTCGAGAAATTCTTCCATACTTCCTTCATAGTCATAAACGCTGTTGGCATAAGTGAATAAATTAAAAAATCTCAATTCGTCGCAGGCCAGTAAGTGAAAGAGGGGAATATCAGCGGCCGACAAAAGTATGCTCGAACTTTCGGATGCCTTAATTCTTTCAAAATTTTGGAATAACGAAGATATATAGTCTTGATACTCTTGATAAATGGCCGAGTTAACAGGACTATAAACGCAATCAAATTGACGGGGGGTCTTAACGTTCATCAATGCATCAAATGAAATGTCAAACCGTTGGCAAAGGGCACAGATTTCATCTAAGCTTAAGAGTTGCTCACCGCGGATTCGCCGGTACATCGAACTTACACTTACCTCGAACAGCTCCGCTATTTCATCAGCCCAAACCCTGTTTTCGGGAAGTTTTTTTTGAACTTCCTCCATCAGTTTCCGCTGAATCTCTAAAAACTTTTTCCGATTTTTCATAATTAACGGATATTTTTAAAAAACTTTTTTCGAAAAACGGTGATTTTTCGGGTCATTCAATTCCCAATGTGCAAATATCGGAAAAAGCAACGGGAAAAACAAGAAAAAGTGCAAAAAATGCCAATTTTCAGGTTTTTTCAAAAATGCAGTTGCAAAAAATGGGATTGTCGGGACTTTGAAATGCCATACCTTTGCAGCGAAA
>WRJW01000117.1 GCA_009778375.1 Bacteroidota bacterium | reverse complement strand
CTCTTTTATGTGGGTCGTAGCGGATTCGAACCGTTGACCCCTACCGTGTGAAGGTAGTGCTCTAAACCTGCTGAGCTAACGACCCTTATAAACGTGGGTCGTAGCGGACTCGAACCGTTGACCCCTACCCTGTCAAGGTAATGCTCTAAACCAACTGAGCTAACGACCCGTTTATGCGGCAAAGATAAGAAAAAATCTGCAAACGCAAGGCTATCCCACCCTGCTGATGTACCTTAATTTGTCTAAATTCAAAATCTCAAAGTTTTTGCCTTCGATCGACACAATCCCTTCCTGCTGCCATTTCGAGAGGGTCATAATTACATTTTCCACAGAACAACAGGCAAATTCGGCAACTTCCTTCCTCGTCAGCGACAACTTGAATGTGGTTCCAAAATAAACCTCCTCCATCATATAAATGAAAACATCGGCAATGCGCGCCTCTTTTTGCTTGTTGGCCACACTAATGAAATTGAGGATAGACTTTTTAAACATTTCGGACGCCATTTGAAACATAGCTATGGCGTAAGGGCCGTTATTTTTCAAGAGTTCAAAAAATACCTTTGATTCAATCAAAAGAATCTCACAATCCTCAACTGCCACAATGGAAAAAAGGTTGTTGTCTTTATAAAATAAATTGGCACCACCAAGTACTTTTGGAGCCGCCACCAAGGTAAGGATGGTGTTTTTTTCGCTATCGGGAGACTGTAAATTAAATTTGACAATACCACTCTGCAAATAAGCAATATGAGTGGGTGCGTGTCCTTGTTTGAGAATCGTCTCTCCCTTCTTGAAACGCAGGTAGACCGATGTTTTTTCTATCTTCTTAAACTCGTCGTTGGTAATAAACAGCAGGGAGATTCTTCTAAATCCCCCAAAATCACCCTTTATATCTCTATCAATACTTTCTAACATGGAAAAATCCATCATTTATTGTTAAAACATCCATGTACACACATAAAAACATACGGCAAATCTACACCTTTTTTCTACAAAATGGTATCTACCTTTGCAAAAAATTTAGATAAATCATTGTCGTATATGAGCAATCTTTCCAAGATCATTCTTTTCCTTTTACTGTGCATCAGAGAGATGGTTCCGGTATATGCCCAGGAGGCGATTTCCCTCAGGGGAACGGTAGTGGACGCTGGAGGAGCGCTCCCCGGAGTTACGGTTATGGTTCGAAAAGAGGAACATACACCCAAAGCGGTTGCCGTTACCGATCGATTCGGAAAATTTTCGGTCTCCGTTGTTTTACCTGTCACCCTGGTAGTTACTTTTGTCGGGTTCAAAAGAGAGGAGATTGAAATTCAAAAACCTCCGACAGAAGATCTATTAATCACCCTGCAGGAAGAGGCCAATTTGATGAACGAGTTAGTCGTACTGGGTTATGCGCAACAAAAGCGGGGATCTATTACCAGTGCGGTCAGTATCGTCAAGGGAGATCAGTTTGAAAACAGCGCTTCCCAAACATTGTCGGGGAAATTGCAGGGAGAAATTCCCGGACTGATCATTTCGAGTAATTCGGGGGTGCCCGGCACCTCCTCCTTAGTCAGGCTGCGTGGCACCACCTCCATTTCTGCCAACAACGACCCCATCTATATTATTGACGGAACACAAGTCAGCACTATAAGGCTTCAACAACAAGCTCTAGGCGGTCAAAATATTGACCCGCTTTCTGACCTTAACCCGGATGATATCGAATCGGTCTCCGTATTAAAAGACGCCAGCGCCACGGCAGCTTACGGTGCCAAAGGAGCTAACGGAGTTATTCTCATAACCACCAAGCGGGGAGAAGGCGTCCAAAAGACAACCGTTAATTTTGGTTCCGAATTTGGTTTTGCTCGGGCCGAAAACTTGTGGCAATTGGTAACCGGAACACAACACGCTCAAATTGTGAATGAAGCGTATAAAAATGACGATAGATGGGAGCGCAGACCTTTTCGTCCCCCCGGGGAGAATCCCTCCGGAGGAACAGCTTTTGGAAACCCCGAAGATCAACCTACATACAGCCGCATTCCCGATATTTTTAGAACAGGATTAACGCAAAAGTATACCCTTTCGGTCGCGGGCTCTAACGATAAATCAAATTTCTTTGTGGGCGGCGAAATCAACAATCAGGAGGCAACGCTAAAAATGCAAGAGTTTAATCGTATGAGTTTCAGATTAAATCTTGACCATTCCATCACAGGAAGAGTCAAAATCGGAACCAGCAATGCCCTCTCTTTTACCAACCGAGAATTGGTACGGGTGGGCGATGGTCCCGCCGGACTTTTTCAGGCGGCATTGCATACTCCCACATTCTATCCAATTTATAATGAAGATGGAACATACAACAGACCTACCTCTTTTGATAATCATCAGGCGATTATTGACCATAACGACGGACACTCCAATGGTATGCGTATAGTTAATAACGTATTTGCCCGTTTCGAAATAATGAAGGGACTCACTTTTAAATCCTCCTGGAGCAACGACCGCAATGTTTATCACGAAAAATTCTACTTTAATACCTACCTGAACAGTGGCTCTTCCACCAATGGACAGGCAAACGACAATATGAATACTTCCAATATCTTTGGTGCCGAACAAACGTTGAATTTTTTCAGAACCCTTAGAGGGGTGCATACGGTTTCTGCTTTCTTAGGCAATTCGTACCAAAAGAGGATTCGCGAATCGGCGCGCATTACCGGCACTCAATTTCCGAGTAATGAGTTCAAGCGCATTACTTCTGCCGCTGTTACCACTGCTTCTACAAACGGAACCTCTTCCTCTATGCTCTCTTTTTTTGGGGGGGTAAACTACTCCTACGAAAATCGGTACAGCCTTGACCTGACGCTACGTGCAGATGGATCTTCGCGGGTATCGGCCGATCACCGATGGGGCTATTTCCCTGCCGTTGGAGTGGCCTGGAACATTGGCAACGAAAAATTCTTCCCCAAAAAGCAAGAGTCGTTGTCCAACCTGAGGCTTAGGGGAAGTTGGGGATACACCGGCAACGAATCGATTGACGACTATGCTTCTTTGGGATTGTGGTCGGGAGGGAGTGATTACGACGACAAACCGGGGATCAGCCCTTCTCAGTTGGAGAATCCCGATTTGAGGTGGGAAACTACAAGGCAATGGAACATCGGTCTCTCTTCGGGCTTTCTCAACAACAATCTTATTGTAGAATTTGACTACTACCACAAATATACCTACGATTTACTGCTGTCGGTGCCCCTTCCCGGAAAAACCGGACTGGGCAACATTACCAAAAATTCGGGAGCGGTGAGCAACAAAGGCATCGAACTGCTGATCAATGCTACCAATATTCGCAAAGGCGACTTTTCGTGGAAAACCATATTTACCTTATCGAGAAACGCAAATCGAATAGAAATTCTTCCTATTGAGCAGCAAGGGGGTTATACCATGTATAAACTCTTTGAAGGAAAACCTATGTACTCATTTTGGGTTTGGAACTATTTGGGCGTTGACCCCAAAACGGGAGATGCTGTGTACGAAGATGTAGACAAAGACGGCACACTGACATTAGACGACAAGAAAATCGTTGGAGACGCCTGGCCCCTCTTTGAAGGCACCTTCAAGAATGTGTTGACCTATAAAAACTGGTCTCTTGATTTTAATTTTTATTATAAGACAGGGAACAGGATGTTTAACTATACGCGTATGTTTTTGGAATCGGGTGGAACCAGCGGCATCACGCGATCTATTCAGTCGAGCAGCATGAACTATTGGAAAGAGGAGGAGAAAGCAACCTATAAAGCAGGCAGGGACGGGTTGCTACACGATGTATTACCACGTCCCAAATCAACCGTAAACCCGGATGGTAGTTTCAACTACGAAAGACAGTCGAGCCGATTTGTAGAGGACGCCTCCTACGTGCGATTGCGCAACGTAACCGTTTCTTGCCTCCTTCCTCAAACGTGGAGTAAAAAAATGGGGCTTCAACGTGTCAGATTGTATATTACGGCCTCCAACCTGCTGTTGATTACAAAATATACAGGTCCTGACCCCGAAGTGGGTTTAGAGAGCGATTCGCTGGTGCAAGGGCTTGATTTTGGAACACCGCCGCAGCCACGCGCGCTGATTGGAGGGGTATCCTTTACCTTTTAAGCAGGAATAACAGGATGAATTGGATGAACAGCATAAAACAAAAAAAGATGAAAAAACGGTTTTACCTAATCTATGGAATATTGGGGGTTGTTGCTTTAGAAGGTTGCAATGCGCTGCTAAATGTAGAACCGGAAGAATATGTGTCTGATCAAGGGATTATTGTTGATCAATCTTCGGCAGAGAACGCTTTAAATGGAGCGTACAGAGGCGCGGGAAGCGGACTTGCTTCGAGTATTGTGTCGTGGAATATAGCTGCAGATAATATCGTATCTTTTAGCCGACAAGGAACCATTATCGCTTATCTGCAACCCTCTGTAGCAGCGGCTGATCGCACCAATGGTTATGGCTACAATGGAAACTATACGGCTATCAACCGCGCCAATGCCGTGATCGCAAACGTTCAGACTCTTTCTCGTGATCTGTTTGCCGGAAATAGCATGGAAAAGATTCTTGCACAAGCGTTTACACTACGCGCTTTATCCTATATCAACCTGACTGTTACTTTTGGCGCTGTACCCATTGTTATCCAACCATCTACGGCGACCAACCAAAACGGAATCAAGCAAAGCTCCCGCAAAGACGTCTTTGCACAAATCTTGAGTGACCTTGATCAGGCAGAAACACTTTTTGGATCGGATCAATCCATTAGCGACAAAGGGCGCATCTCGTTGTGGGCAGTCTATGCCCTAAAAGCGCGTGTATATCTCTACACAGGGCAGTGGGAAGAAGCTGAACAATATGCCGCTAAGATTATTAATAACACCAGTCTGTTTGGTTTGACCGATACGCCGGAGGGCTTTTTCCTAACGAAAAAATCTCGGGAATCGATCTTTGAATTTGTCTACAGCAACGCCAACAAATTGCCTTTTCGTACTTACTATTGGCCTTCAACGATAGGGGGGATGCAGGACTACTGCGTGCCGCCCGATTTATACAATAAATTAAATGACCCCGAAATAGGAGGCAATCGCCGTCAACTCATATTCTATGGATCGGCAGCTCAGAGCTATTTTGTAAACGAATATGCCCTAACGGATGGATCGAGTTCGATCCAAACGGCGCGATTGGCAGAACAATATTTGATTCGAGCCGAAGCTCGGTTGAAAAAGGCGATTCCCGATAGAAACGGAGCCATTGAGGATATCAATGCGATTAAAACTCGGGCAGGCGTGCCTCTTCT
>WRJW01000116.1 GCA_009778375.1 Bacteroidota bacterium | reverse complement strand
GTCTATTATTTCGATTTATCAAAATAGTGGGTATGCAAAAGATGATGGGCCTTTTCGCTCAGCGGTTCTCCTAAAAATTCCTCATACAATTTTTGGATGTAGGGATTTTCGTGCGATTTACGAATGGGTTTCTCCCTGTCTTCGCGGTAAATGGCATCGTGGCGCGCCTTGATAATATCGGAATTGCCGTGGTGCAAAGGTTGTCCGCCTCCGCCAATGCAACCACCAGGACAGGCCATAATTTCGATAGCATGAAAGTTGTATTGGCCCGACCGAATACCGTCAAGCAATTTGCGGGCATTACCCAATTGATGGGCAATCCCGATGTTGATAGGGGTACCGTTAAAGTCGACCGTAGCCATACGAATCCCTTCCAAGCCTCTGAGTTCCTGAAAATCTACTTTTTCCAATTTTTTGCCGGTAAATACTTCGTAGGCGGTACGCACAGCAGCCTCAATCACCCCTCCGGTAGTTCCAAAAATCACGGCCGCCCCCGTAGATGCACCCATCGGATGATCAAACTCGGCGTCGGCCAACGCCTTAAAGTTAATATTGGCTTCGCGGATCAAATGGGCCAGTTCACGGGTAGAAAGGGCAAAATCCACATCGGGATTACCGTTTACTTTAAACTCGTTGCGCTGACACTCATATTTTTTAGCCAAACAGGGCATAATCGACACTACTACCAGATCCTCCCGTTTTACCCCCAATTTATCGGCTAAATAGGTCTTGGCAACCGCGCCAAACATTTGTTGGGGCGAACGGGCGGTAGAGGGAACGTCGAGCATGTCGGGATAGTTGTGTTCAAAAAAGTTTACCCAGGCAGGACAGCAGGAGGTCAAAATCGGCAGCTTCACATTTTTGTCGCCGGCTAAGAATTTGGAGATACGTCCCAGCAATTCGGTACCCTCCTCCATAATGGTCAGATCGGCGGCAAAATCGGTATCAAATACATAATCAAAACCCATCTCTTTTAAGGCGGCCGTCATTTTTCCGGTAACCAAAGTGCCCGGCTCAAAGCCAAACTCCTCGCCCAAAGCGGCGCGAACGGCTGGAGCGGTTTGAACAACCACCGTCTTGGAGGGATCGACCAAAGCACGGATCACTTTTTGGGTCTGGTCTACTTCGGTCAGGGCTCCGGTGGGACAAACGGCTACGCATTGTCCGCAGAAGGTACAGGGCGAATTAATCAAATCGTTCTCAAAAGCGGGCGCTACCACCGCCATAAATCCGCGGTTCACGGCATTCAAAGCGCCTACCGTTTGAATCACGTTACAGGCCGTCTCGCAACGGCGGCACATCACGCATTTGTCCATGTCGCGGATAATCGAAGGGGACATATCTCTGCGGTAGGTCGACATTTCGGCATTCTCTACCGAGTGAATCTCGCGAATACCCAACTGAACCGACAAGTCCTGCAATTCGCAGCGTCCCGATTTGGGACAAATCAGGCAATCCTTGGGGTGGTCAGACAGGATCAGTTCCAACACCGTCTTGCGGGCGTTGAGTACGCGGGGCGAATTGGTCTTGATGACCATCCCCTCTGAGCACAAGGAAACGCAAGAGGGTGCCAGCGTTTTGCGTCCGGCAATCTCCACTACGCAAATCCGACAGCCGGCCGGATGGTTTTTGAACCCTACCGCCTCTAAATTCATGTAACAGAGTTTGGGTATATCGATGCCTATTTGTTTGGCTGCATCGTACACGGTGGTGCCGGGCGCTACTTCTACTACTTTATTATCTATCGTGACTTTCATATCTTTTCCCTTTATTGAATGGTTATTGCATTGAATTTACATTTTTCGAAGCAGGCGCCGCAACGGATACATTTATCTTGATTGATCAGGTGGGCCAACCTTTTTTCTCCGGTAATGGCGTTGGAGGGACACGCTTTGGTACAAGCGGTGCATCCGGTACACTTTTCGGGTACGATAAAGTACTGTTTCAACGCTTTGCACTGACCGGCCGGACACTTTTTATCCCGCACGTGGGCCAAATATTCGTCGTAGAAATAGTCGAGCGTCGAGAGGACGGGGTTGGGCGAAGTTTGTCCCAATCCGCAAAGGGCCGTATCTTTAATGACGTGGCTCAGGTTGCGCAAATAATCCAAATCCTCTTCGGTGCCCCTGCCTCGGCATATCCGATGCAATAACTCGTGTAAACGTTTGTTTCCAATACGGCAGGGGGCGCATTTTCCACACGACTCTTCTACCGTAAATTCTAAGTAAAACTTGGCAATGGCGGGCATACAGTCATCCTCGTCCATTACAATCATCCCCCCCGAACCCATCATGGATCCGGCAGCGATCAAGTTGTCGTAGTCTATGGGGGTATCTAAATGTTTCTCGGTCAAACATCCCCCCGAAGGGCCTCCGGTTTGTACAGCTTTGAACTTTTTACCCCCTTTGATCCCTCCTCCGATTTCAAAAATAACCTCGCGGAGGGTAACGCCCATAGGCACTTCTATCAAACCCACATTATTGATTTTACCGGCTAAGGCAAAAACTTTAGTCCCTTTAGCTTTATCGGTACCTATACTCGAGAACCATTCGTGGCCCTTGAGGTAAACTACCGGCACGTTGGCAAAGGTTTCTACATTGTTTACGTTGGAGGGCTTGCCCATATACCCCGATTCGGCGGGGAAGGGGGGTTTTACGGTAGGCTCGCCCCGTTCCCCCTCCATAGAGTGTATCAGAGCGGTCTCTTCGCCGCACACAAAGGCGCCGGCTCCGTACCGTAATTCGAGATCAAAAGCAAAGCTGCTTCCCAAAATATCCTTTCCCAGCAAGCCAGCCTCCTGCGCCTGATTAATAGCAGTTTGCAAGCGCTTGATAGCCAATGGATATTCGGCGCGGATGTACACCAAACCTTTGGAAGCTCCAATACAATAGCCGCAAATCGCCATCGCCTCAATAACCGAATGAGGGTCGCCTTCGAGAATCGAACGATCCATAAAGGCTCCGGGATCACCCTCGTCGGCATTGCATATAACGTATTTTTGATCGGCCTTATTGTTATACGCAAATTCCCATTTGAGGCCGGTGGGGAAACCTCCGCCGCCGCGTCCCCGAAGTCCCGACTTTTTCATGATGTCAATGGCCTCTGCCTGAGACATATTAAGCACTTTACCTAAGGCGACATACCCGTCTCGAGCAATATACTCGTCCATCTTTTCGGGATCAATAAAGCCGCAATTACGCAGGGCAATACGCAGTTGTTTCTGGGGAGGATCTTCTTTAGAATCAATTGTTTGGTAATTAACGGGCAAAACACCGTCCACCCATTCTCCCCGCATAATGTATTTGTCTACAATTTCGACAGCCTTTTGGGTATTCACATAGCCAAATACTACCGGAGCGCTACCGGGTTTATGCACTTCTACCGTGGGTTCGGCATAACAGTATCCCATACATCCGGTCTGGGTTACCGCCGCATTCAGTTGTTCCCGCTCGATTTTGTCGAGAAAAGCATTCGTTGTCTCGCGAGCGCCCGAAGCAATGCCGCAAGTAGCCATGGCCACTTTGATCTGCACCTGACTGTCGGGGTTGTCCGTTGCCTGCTGCTTTATTACGCGCAGGTCATCCAGCGACCTAATTTTATTCATCATCGTATCTGTTTTATTGAATATTCAGAAAAGACAAAGTTAGTTATTTTTTGTGAATCGTAAAAAAATAGAGGTCGCCATAAAGGCGGCCTCTTTGTACCATCAACCCCTACTAACCAAAGATCTTCAAAATTCCCTCCAACAAGCTTCCAAGATTGGGAAAAATCTGAGCTATCAGGTTAATAATAAGGCTAAAAATTGTAATCAACCATTCCATAATAATAATTTTGAGTGAATAAATAATGGACAAAGGTAAACATATTTTGTACATAGACTTGGTCTGAGGCAAAATAATCTATACTTGTATCTTTTTAATATAACATCTTCGACGCATAAATTCCCGTTTATCGTATTCGCCCCAAACGTTAACCGCCACATTGGTCTCCACCTGTGGATTGGTAATCCCGATTTTGATCTTTCTCCTGATAAAAGAATCATTAAGATAGACATGAAAGATCGACGAAACTCCTTTGTTTTTCCATTCCGGATGAGCTCCATTCATCATCAAATCTATAGTGTCGTAGAAAAAATAAGCCTTTACAATATGAAACCAGCCAAAGGGAAAAAGGCGGCCTTTGGCCTTTTGAAACCCTTTGGAGAGGCTGGGGAAACAAATGGCAAAACCCACAATATTGTCGTGTAGATCCAACACAAAGCAACAAAGTTCCTTACTAATCATACGCAGATAGAGGGAGGCGCCGGATTTAACCTCGTCGTCGGTAAGGGGAATAAAGTTGTGTACCGCTTTAAAACTTTCGTTATACGTCGCAAAAAACTTGGCGGCTAATTGTTTTTTGATTTTCTTATTTTTAAAATCGAATATTCGGAGTTTGTATTTTTCTAAAATCAGTTTGTTGATGCGTCTTACCTTTTCGGGAATATCTTGAGAAGCATTCATCTCGTATTGCAGCCAATCGACCTCTTTTTCAAAACCCAAAGCCTCCATAACGGGGGCGTAATAGGGATAATTGTAGAGACAATTAATGGGGGGTATCGCCTCAAATCCATAAACCAACATCCCCTGACGGTTCCAGGTATTAAAACCGAGAGGTCCATGCAATTCATTCATTCCCTTTGATTTTCCCCAAAGCTCCACCTGAAGAAGCAAAGCTTTGGCCACCTCTATGTCGTTTATGAAATCAAACCATCCAAATCGAACCCGCGTCTGATCATACAAATCGTTAGCACGGGGATTTACAATCCCGGCAATCCGTCCCACAACCGCTCCCTCTTTATAAGCTAACCACATTTTTAGGGAACAATAGGCCAACGAGGGACTTTTGGTCAGGGTGTGTATTTCGTCGATCCGCAACGCCGGAACATAGTACTTATTTCCTTTATACAGTTTTGTCGGAAAATCTGCAAACCTCCTGAGATCGTGTTTATTTGCTACTTCTTTTATTTGAATCTCCATCATTCATTATTTTCTGCTAAGGTAATCATTTTGGTAAAACCCGCAAAAGCAGGCCGTCCACCACCGCCTGGGCACAGATAGAGCCAAAGACGGTCGGCAAATAGGAAACGGTGCCAACCTGAGACTTCTTATTGCGCTCCTCGCAGGGAATAATTGCCTTGGAATCGGGTAGTTCTAACGAGAAAACGACTTGAAATCC
>WRJW01000115.1 GCA_009778375.1 Bacteroidota bacterium | reverse complement strand
CAGGCTAAAATTGTGGACAGCGGCTTGGCAAAGAGATTCGTTTAGCTCTATGTACATGACTTTTTCTGCTTTGGAGGCAAAGGCCACGCAGTCAACGCCCAATCCTCCGGTACAGTCGATAATCGTTGCGCCTTGAGGTAAAAAACGTTGTTTGTAGCGGGCGGTAACTTCGGAAGAAGCCTGTTGGCAGGCCAAAGAGGAGGGGAACACGACTTCGGAAAAGGCAGACCATTGAGGCAGCTTATTTTTAATCATAAGAGCGTTTTTAAAAAATAAAGATAAATAAAGTTTGACCGCGTACCAATATTTATTCGTAAATTTGTATGCTATGGCAAAAATTTTGATAACCGGAGCCGGAGGCCAATTGGGGCAATGTCTGTTGGATGGCGCTTTGCTTAGACCTAAACAGCAGGTTCTTGGTTATGACTTAGACCATTTGGATATTGCTGACCGTGAAGCCGTTTATTTCTTGGCCAAAGAATCCGGGGCATCGGTTCTGATTAACGGTGCCGCCTATACATCGGTAGACCAGGCCGAAGAGGAACCGGCGCAAGCGTGGGCGGTGAATGCGAATGCCGTACAGGGATTGGCCGAAGTGTGTGATCGGCTGGGTATCCTTTTGGTCCACATATCTACCGATTATGTATTTGACGGTGCCTCCTCAATCCCCTATACGGAGGAGGATGTGCCCCATCCCTTATCGGTGTACGGAGCTTCCAAATTAGCGGGAGAAGGGTTCGCTTTTGCCTGTAAAAAGAGTGTTGTGGTTCGCACGTCGTGGCTTTATTCACATTCAGGGCACAATTTTATCTCTTCCATACTGCGTTTGGGTGCCGAAAGGGATGAGATACGGGTAGTCCATGATCAGGTCAGCGCCCCTACTTTCGCTCCCCATCTGGCGGCGGCTTTATTCCGGATGATTGAACAGATGGAGAGGGAGGAATGGTCGTTGGAGCGCATGGGACTATATCATTTCTGTAACAGTGGATATTGTTCTCGCTATACGTTTGCCCAAAAAATCAAAGAATGGTCGAGATTTAAAGCGTTAGTGCTCCCCATTGCTTCGTCAGAATTTGAGGCTTTGGCCCAACGTCCCGCCTGTTCCGTGTTGGATACGCAAAAAATCAGAACTTCTTTTGGCGTGAACCCTCCTTCTTGGGAAGAGGGATTAAAAGACTATTTTACATTGAAAAAGATATAAAACTATGGAAGCGTACATGAAACGGGCAAAATCTTGGTTACAAGGTTCTTTTGATGAGGAAACTAAAGAAAAGGTCAGGCACCTCATGGAATCCGACCCCAAAGAGTTGGAAGATTGTTTTTACCGGAACCTTGAATTTGGAACGGGAGGTTTACGGGGGATTATGGGCATTGGTACCAATCGGATGAACAGATATACCGTGGGGATGGCTACTCAGGGATTAGCCAATTACCTCAAAACCTGTTTTGCCCATCTACTCCAGATTAAAGTCGCCATTTCTTACGACTGCCGCAACATGAGCCTTGAATTTGCACGGATTACCGCCGAAGTTTTTTCCGCTAACGGCTTTAAGGTATACCTTTTTGATGCCCTTCGACCCACCCCTGAATTAAGTTTTGCAGTTCGCCATTTGGGTTGCCAAAGCGGAGTAATGATTACCGCCTCTCATAATCCCAAGGAATACAATGGCTATAAAGCTTATTGGGACGATGGGGCGCAGGTGTTGGAACCCCACGACCAAAACATCATCAAAGAGGTCGAAAAGATAGTCGACCCCGGTCAGGTATTGTTTAAAGGAGTCGCGCACAATATTGAAATGATCGGCAAAGAGATGGACGATATATACCTCCAATCGATTTTGTCTTTGTTAGACTTATCGCCTCAAGCCATTAAAAACCATTCGGACCTTAAGATTGTATATACTCCCCTGCATGGAACCGGAGCCAAATTAGTGCCTCAAGCTTTGGACCGTTTAGGCTTTACGTCGGTTTTTCACGTGCCTGAACAGGATTTGAACGACGGTGATTTTCCCACGCTGGTTTCTCCAAATCCCGAAGATCCGGCCGCTCTGAGTATGGCGTTGGAGCGGGCAGAGGCGGTGCAAGCCGACATAGTGATGGCTACCGACCCCGATGCCGACCGGTTGGGAATAGCCGTACGGGATGAGAAAGGCATCCTCCGATTATGGAACGGAAATCAGACGGCTTCGATCCTTACCTATTATTTGCTAAGACGCTGGAAAGAATTGGGTAAACTGACCGGCAAAGAATACATCGTAAAGACCATTGTTACCACCGACTTGCTCCACCAAATGGCCGAATCTTTTGGAGTGCTCTGCTATAATGTACTTACCGGCTTTAAATATATTGCCGAAATACAACGTAACCTGGAAGGTCAAATGTCTTTTATAGGTGGCGGAGAGGAGAGTTACGGCTATAATGTGGGATCTTTTGTGCGGGATAAGGATGCCGTAGTCTCCTGCGCCTTGGTAGCAGAAGCGGCAGCATGGGCGGCAGAACAGGGAAAAAACCTCTACAAAATATTGTTAGACATCTATATGGAATTCGGATATTTTAAAGAGTATTTAGTATCGATGACCCTCAAAGGCAAAGACGGTTTGGCCCAAATTGGGGCCATGATGCAAAGTTTTCGTTCCCGCCCGCCCCAAACGTTGGGCGGATCGCCGGTGGTGCTGATTCATGATTACCTCTCGTCGGAAACCATTGACCTGATCAGCGACCTGCGTTATCAAATTAATTTACCTGAATCAAATGTTCTGCAATTTGTAACTGCAAGCAATACTTTGGTGACGGTACGTCCTTCGGGCACAGAGCCAAAGATTAAATTTTATATTGGCCTCAAGGAGCGTTTGGAGCGTCCAGAAGATTTTGATTTGCAAAGCGCCGCATTTGACGCCAAACGCAAACAAATAGAAGAAGAATTATTTACTTTTAATCATTAATAATCAATATGTTTGGAACCACTTTTACCGCATGGACGCTCTTTACCGATTTTGGAATCGTGTCGGCGCTCTTATTGCTGAGTCAGTTAATGAGGTCAAAAATCAAATTGATTCAACAACTTTTTATACCACCCAGTTTGTTGGCAGGAGGACTTGGTTTAGCCTTTGGCCCCAATGGATTAGGGTGGCTACCCCTCTCTTCTTCCATTAGTGTCTATTCTGCGATTTTAATCGCCATGGTATTTGGCGCTTTACCTCTGGGAATGGGCAAAACGCCTTTTTCGGAGATTAAAAAGAGAGTAGGAGGTATGTGGGCTTACGCCCAAAACGGTATGCTGATGCAGTGGGGAGTTGCCTGTTTATTTGGCGTGGTGGTGCTTCGGCTTATTTGGCCCGACTTGCCTCCCGGCTTTGGGGCCATGCTGCCAACCGGTTTTTACGGAGGTCACGGTACGGCTGCGGCTATTGGGAGCTCTTTTGCCGAAAAAGGGTGGGACGATGCCCTCTCTCTGGGAATGACTACGGCTACGGTCGGGGTCATTGCCGCCATTTTGGGCGGTTTGATTTTGATTAAATGGGCGGCGCGTAAAAAGCATACCCAATTTATTGCCGACTTTAAAGACCTGCCGCCTGAACTCCGTTCGGGGTTAGTTCCCGAGGAAAAAAGGGACAGTTTGGGATCGGCCACTACTTCGTCCATCTCCATTGAGACCTTTACTTTTCATTTGGCGCTCATTTTTGTAGTAGCCTTTGGCGGATATATGTTTAGCCTTTGGATAAAGGGAATGTATCCCAAGGTGGATTTGCCTGTCTTTAGCTGTTCATTTTTGGTCGCTTTGATTTTTAAGCAATTCCTAAATTGGGGCAAGGCATCTCGCTATATTTGCCCCGTGTGTACCAATCGTTTGGGGAGTACATTTACCGATTTTTTAGTGGCTTTTGGAGTCGCTTCCATTAAATTGGGCGTGGTAGTCAAATATGCCGCCCCTTTGGGCGTCATGCTGCTGTTGGGGATTGCAGTCGTCCTCTTTAACGCCTTTTATTTAGGCTTTAAGATGATGAAAACCTATTGGTTCGAAAAGTCCATCTTTTGTTGGGGCTGGTGGACGGGTACAATGGCTATGGGCATTGCCTTGTTGCGCATTGTTGATCCCAAGCTTCAAAGCAAAAGTTTGGACGATTTTGCCATGGCTTACCTGCCGATTGCGCCGGTAGAAATTATTTTAATCTCTTTGGTGCCGATTGCCTTTATGGCCGGCTGGGGTTTGTGGCTCTCCATTGCATGCTTGGTATTAAGCCTGACGGTCTTATGGATCGCCCGCCGCATGGGATGGTGGAACAAAAGCCCAAAGCAGGGATAATACGATATAACCGGAGAGGATTAAAAGTACCGCCAAACTCCAATGCCAGCCCCAAAAAAGAGCTAACACCAAACAAACTAAAGAAAGCGCTGCAAAGAGGAACCGAAACTGGTTTCCGCTCCATTGCAGCGCTTTTATTTTTAGGGAGAACATCGGTATTTTGGATACCATCAGCCACGACAGCAATACCGCAAGCAAGGGAATAGTATAGACGGTCTCCCAAAGAGGTATCCATTGGGGCATTCGGGTAATATAGACTAATAATGAACTGATAAGCAGTGCAGACGCCGGAGTGGGGATGCCTATAAAATGTTCACTTTGTCGTTCGTCCGTATTAAATTTGGCCAACCGGAGCGCCGCGGCAATAACGATAATAAAGGGAAAGAATGAGTAGAGCTCCCAAGGGATGGAATCCAAGCCATAACTTATTTTGGGACTCAGGATGCGGCAAAATTCATGGTGCATCATGGCGGCAGGCGCCAACCCAAAACTGATGAGATCGGCCAAGGAATCGAGTTCTTTACCTACGGAAGAGTAAGCCTTTAACAAACGGGCGGCCAATCCGTCGCAAAAATCAAATACTGCAGCGGTGATCACCATATATACGGCAAATCCAAGCCATCCCCTAAGGGCAAAGACAACGGCCATACAACCGAAAAAGAGGTTGAAGCAGGTGATAGCGTTAGGAATGTGTCGTTTCAGGTGCATGGGCCAAGGCTATTTTCCCAATCCGCGGTTGCGCAGCAGGGCGTTTACATCGGGTTCTTTGCCGCGGAAGTTCTTGTACAGAATCATGGCATCTTCTATGCCACCTCGTGCAAAAATTTCGTAGC
>WRJW01000114.1 GCA_009778375.1 Bacteroidota bacterium | reverse complement strand
ATTGTTCGCAATCGGTGATAAAAGCGTTGCTGTTTTGTCCATAAAGCGCTATGACGCAGAGAGAGAACAGAAAGAGAAGGTTAATTTTTTTCATGGTATTTTGGTTTTACGCACAAAGGTAACAAATGCGCAGAAAAGAGTGGCAACAAAAACCTGCCGCAGGTCTACAATTTTGTTACCTTACCCATAAAGAGGAGGGCGCCGGTGCTTTTTTCGGTTATGGCAAAAAAGAAGGGGCGGTCAAAGACCATGGTTACTTCGGGAGGGGTGGGCATGGGACCCGGACTTCCTGTCATTGCCATAAGCGTTACGGCGGATGCTTCTGTACCAGCTTCATCTACGGATATATAACTTTTTTGAATTACCTGATCGAAATAAACCGCAACACCTTCTACCATGGCAGAAAAATCGGCATTATGAGAAAAGGCAAGAGGCATTCCCATAGCAGCTAAAACACCTGCCAAACCTTCCATTTTACGCTCTATCTTAAAGCGGGGCAAGGAGAGTGTTACCGTGGTCGCACTACGGTGGAGCATCATTTTCTCCCATGAGGGTCCGTCAAAATCTGCAATCAGGTCATCCACATCTACTCCTTCGTGGGGCAAAATGAGGTTCATGGCAAAGGCGGCATTGGCATAAGGGAGGGTTACCATACCGCAAACGTCCATCTGCGCGTACAACAACTCGTGTTTCAAATACATCATGGGAACCGCAGAAGTGGTTCTGTTTATATTGCGGAAAAACTTGGCCTGGGTTTTGGATTTATCAAAATCATAGGTCCAAAAGGAGTTAAAGTAGATGGCATTGGCCAAAATAACAATGGCAGGAGGCATTGTTTCCAATATTGTGGGTATGGTTCCTTTGGTCTTTTCGTTGCACCAGTCGTTAATGGTTTTAAGGGCAGAAGGAAGCGAAAAATCGAGCGTACTTACCTCGGCGTCATAATAGTTCCGATTCAAGGAAACAAAGGGTTCCTGTAAAGTAATCCCCTTATTGGCCCAGATAGCATTGGCTAAGCTGAGCGAGGTATTGGGGTCAACACTCAAAAGCGCCTTAGTCAGTTCGTAATAGTATTGATTTACTTCTTCGGGAGTACAATCATCCATGCACAATACTTTGGCAATCTGTTTCTTGGTTTCTCCGTTTGCTCCGTTATACAGCATCCCCAAAGCGGCCGACATACTGTAGGGAGAAAGGAAGAGGTTGTAGTCAAATTGCTTTGATACAGCCTTAAAAAAGTCGAGGGCAAACAAATTATTTTGTGCTAAAATAGCGCGGGTCTCAGGGTTAAGCGAAATGCTTCGTGCCCATTCGATTTGTATGCTCCCTTTTTGTTGGCTATCGGATGGTTTAAAATTAGTCACCTCTTCTAAAACAACGGTTTTGCAACCGGATATCAGGAGAACTCCGGCGAACAACAGATACAACATTTTTTTCATCTTGATAATTTAATGATTTATAACTTGAAATTTATCCCCATTCCAAATCCGATATAAAAGGGCCACTCGGTGCGCATACTGATAGGCTGTTTACAGTCAAAATTATAACCGGTACGCGGTTCAAAGTAAAGGTTCAGGTTATTCTTAATTTGATAACTGACCCCCAAGCCACCATTCAGCGACCATTGCAGTCCGTTAATGGAGCCTTTTTTGACGGTGGTAGAGACAAAACGTTCGGTTGTCCGCATCTCTTGCTTAAATATTGCCCGTACTCCTTTTTCGCCCATAATTCCTACGGTAACGTATAACTTCCAGTTGGGTCGTGCATTCCACAGGTATCCTACTACATTGACGGGTATGCCTATATAGTGCAAACTTTGGTGCGCCTTGTAGTTTGCCCCCAAAGCCGTCCAGGAAAACTGAGAAGCTAAATAGGTGTATACGAATCCTACTTCTAAGTCTGTTCTACCCATATTTTTACGCGCCGTTACGCCCAAGGACAAAGGAGGCAGGTGGCGGATCGAATTGAAATCATTTTTGGTCATTTGGTCGAATGGCTGAATGCTTAACGCCATAGTAGAAGCATAACGATTGCCATCGCTTTTATCGGCGATGCTAACAAAGGAGGCGCTTGGTGCACGTACATTTATGTTTCTCATATCTTCGGAACGGCCGCCGCTTGTTCGTGCTGATGCGGCAATAGTCCACTTTTTCTCTTTGGAGGAGACGGTTTTTTCTAAGGGCGCATCGTTTTCTATCCAAAGGGAGGCAACGGGCGTTTCTTTTTCCTGCTGTTGGATAGCAGTAGTTTCTAGCTCTTCGGTAGATTCGGGTTGCTCTTGCGTAAAAGGTTCTTCGTGTACCAAAGGTTCCGGTTGTATCGAAAATTTTGTGGACTTTACGGACATTGCCTGTTGAGCAGGTCTGCTTATGACACCATTTTCTATCTTAACCGTATCGGCCTGCTGCGCAATTACCGTAATGGGTGGAATCATTTTTTCCGTTGCGGGGCGGAGAAAGAGGACCAAAGCAATGACTGCTGCTGCCGCCGCTGTGCCGCTTAACCACCACATCAGGACTTTACGCCGTGAATGGTTTAAGCGCCTTTCCACAGCGTCCCAGTCCGGTTCTACCGGTATCAGGTGGTTTTGTAACTTCTGGCGGAAGAGTGCGCCTAAAGGGTCGTATTGATTGAGGTCACTCATATTCATTTATTTGTGTTCCAAATTTTGGTCACCATGCGCTGCAACATCTGCCTGGCTCGGGCGTATTGGGATCGTACCGTGTTTTCGCTAATTTCAAGCGCTTGGGCAATTTCGACGTGCGTATATTCTTCGATGGCGTGCATATTAAAAACTATTCTGTACTTCTCCGGAAGGCGGGCGATGCAGGCAAACAAATCATCTGCCGAAAGGTGTTCAAAGAGGGAAAGCTCGGGATCCTGCTCCTCGAACTCGGGATCTTTTGTCTCTGCGCCGTATTGCCGGATACGGTTGCGGCGCAGATGTTCAAGGGCCGTTGTTACAAAAATTCTCCTCATCCAACCGTTAAAAGACCCAAGACCGGAATAGGTATGAATCTTGGTAAACAACTTAACAAATCCGTCGTGCATCAAGTCCCGTGCTGTATCCAAATTACACACATAGCGTTGACAAAGACTCATCATCGCCGATGCATGCAGCTCGTACAGCGTTTTCCGGGCCCGAGAATCACCACGCTTGCACTCTTCAATCAGCTGCCTTTCTTCCATTTTTTTCTACTCTATAGATGCACGGGATGCAAAAACGTTGCAAACAAAACGAAAAAATCGCAAAAAAAGCGCCGGTTAGTACTTTGTATGGTCTCGCCAAAGCAGATAGACGATTATTCCGTAAAATCTTGAAATTTCAGGCATAATGCATGCATTTTTGCAAAGATAGCACTTTTTGTGGGAAAGGAGTATTTAGTTTATATCTTTGCAGCATGAACTACAACGTCATGGGGCACAAATATACGATATTAATCACCGGAGGAGCAGGTTTTATAGGTTCTCACACCGTGAGGAGGTTTGTAAAGCGCTATCCCCGGTACCGTATGATCAACTTAGACCTCCTGACGTATGCCGGCAATCTATCCAATCTGAAAGATATAGCGTCTGCGCCCAATTATCGTTTTGTTCAGGGAGATATTTGTGATTTTGCCTTGGTGCAAAAACTTTTTGTCGATTACGATATAGATGCCGTCATTCATTTGGCGGCAGAAACCCATGTAGACCGTTCCATTTTGGATCCTTTTGCCTTTGCGCGTACCAATGTATTGGGAACGTTGACCTTATTGCAGACGGCAAAAGATTTTTGGGCCGGACGTGCGGGCGATCATCTTTTTTACCACGTATCTACCGACGAAGTCTACGGCAGCTTGGAGGGAGAGGGTTTTTTTATGGAGACGACCCCCTACGACCCTCATTCGCCCTACTCCGCCTCCAAAGCCTCTTCGGACCATTTTGTACGGGCTTACCGCGATACCTATAAGTTGCCCATTGTCATATCCAATTGTTCCAACAACTATGGCCCCAACCAGTATCCCGAAAAAATCATTCCCCTGTTTATCCATCATATCTGCAACAACAAACCCCTGCCTGTGTATGGAACGGGCCAAAACGTTCGCGACTGGCTCTATGTGGCCGACCATGCCCGGGCCATCGACCTGATTTTTCACGAGGGCAAAAAGGGGGAGACGTATAATATTGGCGGATGTAACGAGTGGAAAAACATTGATTTGGTTCGATTGCTGATTGGCATTACCGACCGATTGCTGGGGCGGACACCGGGTAGCTCCGACAGATTAATTACCTATATAGCCGACCGTGCCGGACACGATGTGCGCTACGCCATTGATGCCTCTAAACTAAAGAATGAATTAGGCTGGGCTCCGTCTCTGGAGTTTGAAGAGGGATTGGAGCGTACCGTGCGCTGGTATGTAAACAACAAAGAGTGGTTAAAAGAAGTATATGAAAGGGGATAAAAAAAAGTTTGCGTTGATGGGAGCGGCAGGCTTTGTGGCTCCAAGGCACTTCAGGGCCATCAAAGATACGGGAAACGATTTGGTGGCTGCTTGCGATCCCTTTGATTCTGTGGGAATTTTAGACACTTTTTTTCCGGATGCTTTGTTTTTTACCGAGGAGAAACGTATGGTCATGCCCATCGATTTTTTGGCTGTCTGTTCCCCCAATTATTTACACGACGCCCATATTCGTTTGGGCCTGAACTTGGGGGCGGACGTTATATGCGAAAAACCCCTTGCGCTCGACCCCAAGGAGGTAGAATCGCTGCTCCTTGCCCAATCGCAATCGGGACATAAAGTGTACAATATTTTACAACTCCGCCTCCATCCGGCCATCATGGCCCTTAAAAAAGAGGTGGAAGAGGGTCCGGCCAATAAGGTATATGAGGTGGATTTGACCTATATTACCTCAAGAGGCAACTGGTATTATGCAAGCTGGAAGGCCGATACGCGCAAAAGCGGAGGATTGGCCACCAATATCGGCGTTCATTTTTACGATATGCTGGCGTGGATATTTGGAGCGGTACGGCAGAATACAGTGCATATCAGCACACCCGACAGGGTGGCCGGTTTTTTGGCCTTTGAACGGGCTCGGGTACGCTATTTTTTAAGTATCGACTACAACTTGATCCCTTTGGAAGTAAAG
>WRJW01000113.1 GCA_009778375.1 Bacteroidota bacterium | reverse complement strand
CTTGGCGCAGGCGGGGGCTCACCAAACCAACAACGAAGGTACAACTTTTTCTTTCACCATTAAACTTTCGAGCCGTTACACCCCCGCTTTTGCCACCACGAAGTAGCAGCGAAGCTAAACCGCCTGTTACCTGCAGGCATACTCTAAAATACAGAACTTTGTTTTGCTTTTTTTGCTGCCCCAACTGTTTCGTAATTGTATGAATAATATTCTAAACTAACGTATCCTTTTGATGAACTCGTTGCATTGGCACTAACGTAAATAGACTCAATACTACTAGGCAAAGTTGCACCAGTGGATTTATCCCATTTGGTATACAATGTTCTTTCTTCTTTTACCAAACCCATCATAAAATCTTTCCCTTCATTCCAAATACTACCGTATTCTAAGTAATCAGTTTTTTTGTATTTCCCATAAGTGCCCTCAATACTACTTACCAAATCATTAAACGTAGATTTTAATGCTGTCCCATACCCGGTAGTGGTTATATCCTTTCCAACAGCCTTTATCAAGTAAACGCCATACGTGGGATCAATACGCACAACATACATTTCAAAAAGATCATTTGTGTTTGGTGGGGTAATGGAATAAATGTCGTCCTTAACATTTTCCGGTTTTGTTTTGCTTATTTTCGTAACTTCTTGTAGAGACATACCCATCTCAATGCCAAATGGGCCAGCAAAAGCATAAAAAGACACTGTTGATAATAACAGAATTGTAAGAATAATTTTTTTCATTTATTTGTTTTAATTGGTTAATTATCTTTTGTTCATGTTCATTTTTGGGTCCTTTGTTGTTACCACGTTGTCGCCCGCTTGCAGGTAACGTCTGGGGGCTTGCCGCAGGTGGGGGGCAGGTGCGGTGGCTGCAAAGATACGAAACTTCTTATTATGCACTACTCTTTATTAGAAGTTACACCCCCACTTGTGGGAAACCCCTTGTTATCTGTTCGGGCTTTTTCACTTTGCTTTTATTTTTCTGTCCAATTTAGCAAGTTCCTTCTCGGCAATTTTTATCCTTTTTTCACTTTTCTTATAAACGGTATTAATAGATTTGACTTTCTCTAATTCCACAAAAGCCTTTTTGAGCGTTTTAGCATATTTGTTTTTATTTTCTTTTGGTTCTTCAAAAATCACAGAAAAATTTTTGTTGAATATTTCAATATACTGGTCTTCATTTTCTTGTGGTCTCTCTGAAACCTCAATATATTTTACGGGGAGTTTTTCAATACAGTTAGCTTTGTTATTTTTGAGTTTCTTTAAAACCTTTATATATCTTTCAACATCATTAAGACTCTTATTAAATTCTTCTATTTTTCGTGCAAGTAACAATGCCTCTTTTTCTTCCTTTTTTCGTGCAAACAATAATGCTTTTCCTGCTTTTTCAAAGGCTTGTCGCTTTGCCTTCATCAATGCCTTTTCTTCCTCCTTTTTTCGTGCAAGTAATAATGCTTTTTCTTCTTTTTTTAAGGCTTGCAGTTTTGCCTTCATCAATGCCTCTTCTTCTTTTTCCTGCTGGTATAACTCTAATATTTCTTCTGTTGGCGATTTTATGCTCCAATCTTCCTTCTGGCTGGTTACATGCCAACCGCCGCAATATATGCAAAAATAAACCCTCTCCGGTTTATAGCCTACCTCTTCCTCTATTTCACTACTATTAAACTTAATAAAAGTTTCTGCTTTTTTTTCGGTTTCAAACAACATTTTTGACTTTCCGCAATCTTTACAAAATACTCTATTCTTTGTCGGTTTCATGATTGTTTTCTTTGTAAAAACTTCTCAACGCGAGTACTGTCCCCCGCCTGACAAATAACGTTTAAGAATGCGCACGGCATTGCGCACTGCCGCAGGACGATGGACACGATAATTCCTCCTCTTTGGCGCAACGTATCCCCATTTTGCGCATTTGAGGATTGCGGCCGATTTCGGTTTCGGGGAATTTCCCTCCCTTTTTGAGCAGTATGGAAATAGCCATAGCCAATACGCATAAGGCGAGCAGAAAGACAGATATCAGGATGGTCAGCGCCATTTGTCGGGGGATAAGAGCGGGGCTTGGGATACCTGAATAAGCGGGGGTAATTGGAGGCCTTTAAAGGAAGAACGATGCTTGGCTTGGACAACCTGTTCTACTATATCTTTGGCTCCGCCTGCGGCGATGATGGCCTCCGGGCTTTGCCGCTCTTCTACCAAGGCGTAGAGAATGGGGTCCAAGAGGGGATAGGGAGGGAGGGTGTCGCTGTCTTTTTGATTGATCCTGAGTTCGGCAGAGGGTTCTTTGCTTAGAGTAGAGAGGGGAATGCGGACCTTTTCGATGTTGATGAATGCCGCCAGTTCATAGACTTGGGTTTTGTAGAGATCGGCTAATACCATTAACGCCCCTGCCAAATCTCCGTAGAGGGTTCCGTAGCCCATGGCTAATTCGCTTTTATTGGTGGTGTTGAGGAGTAAACAATCCTTTTTGTTGGCGTAGGCCATCAACAGGGTGGCGCGAATGCGTGCCTGAATGTTCTCTTCGCAGAGGTCCGGCTGGCTCGATTCAAAAGCGGGGGCCAATTCTCTAAGAAATTTATGATAAATAGCGTCTATAGGAAGAATATGGTACGAAATATCCTCACAGTCGGCTTGCTTTATGGCGTCGGTAAGAGAGTGTACCGTAGAAAAGGGAGAGGGCATCATCAATCCGTGCACCTGTGCTGCGCCTAAGGCGTCAACGGCCAAAGATAGGACGACGGCGGAATCTATTCCCCCCGAAAGACCCAAAACGGCCGAGGTTTTACCGGCCTCTGCAAAAAATCGCCTGATTCCGTCGACTAATACCTGATAGTGATGTTCGGGTAGTAGAGACATGATTAAAAAATAAAATTGCTACTGATTGACTGATAGTTGTACACCTTGTTAATCAGATCGGCAAAAAGTTCGGCCACAGAGAGTACCTTTATTTTGGAAACATCCTGTTCAGGGGTATTGCGTAGGGGGATGGTATCGGTCACAATAACCTCTTGAAGGGCTGAGCGGGCAATATGGTCGTAGGCAGGTCCCGAAAGTACGGGATGGGTTGCCATTGCGCGCACACTCAGCGCACCTTTTTGCATCATCATGTCGGAGGCTTTGGCAATGGTGCCTGCGGTATCAATCATATCGTCAAGGATAATCACGTTGCGCCCTTCGACCTCTCCAATGGCGGTCATGGAGCCTACCACATTGGCTTTTTCCCTCGATTTGTGGCAAATAATCATGGGGCATTCCAAGAGGCGGGCGTAGGCGTTGGCGCGTTTGGCTCCGCCCATATCGGGAGCTGCGACCGACAGGTTCTCTAATTGCAGGCTATGGATATAGGGTAAAAAAACGGAACTGGCGTATACATGGTCTACCGGAAAATCAAAGAATCCCTGTATTTGGTCGGCATGGAGGTCGGTAGTCATGACCCGATCGCAGCCGGCGGCATGGAGGAGGTTGGCCACTAATTTAGCCCCGATGGATACCCGCGGCCTGTCTTTGCGGTCTTGACGCGCCCAGCCAAAATAAGGCATTACAGCAATGACCTTGTAGGCAGATGCACGGCGGGCGGCATCAATCATGAGGAGGAGTTCAAAAAGATTGTCCACAGGAGGAAAAGTAGATTGGACAATAAAGACCGTGGAGCCGCGTACGCTCTCTTCAAAGGCCGGTTGAAACTCCCCGTCGCTAAAATGCGTAACGCTGGATACGCCTAAGTTGATCTTGAGGGCAGCAGCAATCTTTTCAGCTAAATACTTGGAGTTTGCACAACTGAAAATTTGAATTTTATGATAGTGTTCCATGGGTCAAAGCTACTAATTATTTTAATATTTGCTCGTTTGTAATGCTAATATAATTCAAAAGTTCTTGACGTCCAATGCTTTCTTTAGATGAGGTAATAAAAACGGGAGGAAGCTCTTCCCATTGTTCCAGCAGTCGGTTTTTATACTCCTCTACCTGACGTTGAACGGCAGTTGGACTCAGTTTGTCGGATTTGGTAAAAATCAGGGCAAAAGGAAGTTCCCAATTTCCGAGTTGTTCAATAAAACTCAGGTCAATAGCCTGAGGCTCTAACCTTATGTCTACAAGTACAAACAACAGGGTCATTTGCAGACTGTGCTTTAGGTAGTTGGCAATAAGTTTGCTTAAAATATTTCTTTGCGTTTTAGATGTTTTGGCATAGCCGTAACCCGGAAGGTCTACAATATACCAAGCATTATTGACCAAAAAGTGGTTGATCATTCGGGTCTTACCAGGCGTGGCAGAGGTAAGGGCCAGATGTTTTTGGCCGGTGAGCATATTGATCAGGGAGGATTTTCCCACGTTTGAGCGCCCAATAAAGGCGTATTCGGGGAGGCTGTGCACCGGCATCTTGGATACATCGGGACTGCTGCATACAAAATGGGCCGAGGAGATAGAGGCGGGGTTCAATGGAATATGTTTAAACAATTATAAAGTCTTCGTTTGAAATGCCTAAGGCTCTTTTTACGCTGCCGTAGGCCGATACGGGGGTAAAGGCGCCCGTTACGGCGCCAATAGGGTTGCTTTTAATGGTAATCTCAAAAACGGTATCGGCATTTTTTGCCATTATCCGATGGGTGTTCTCTATGGTGCCGGGATCGGAAACCAATATCGATTTGGTTTGGTCAAAACCCAAACCTGCTAAGGCGAGCGCTGCATGCACATTTACGTTCCGGGGCATGAGTTGGGCGACTTCGCGGGCGCTTCCTTCAAAGAGGGTGCATTTTTCGGCGTCGTTTCGGCTTAGGCTTTTGGGATTTTTAGTCGTCACGATTTCGACCTGGTCCCATAGTCTGTTCCCGTCAAAAATGCCGTCCAACCCCAATATGGCGCCGTGTGGGATAAAGAGGCGATGCCGGTATGCCTCTGCTAAATAGCAGAAATCATTGTAAAGCCGCCGGTTGGCCAAGGCAGTCAGAGAAAAGGGCATAAAATCGGTATGTCTGAGGATTTTCCGCCCGTAATCCGCAACCGCTTGAGGAAGGGCGGCCTCTACCACTAAGTCGACTTTTGCAAAATCTTTTCCGGCAGGAAGATGGGGCAAAACCATATTTTTAGGAACCTCGGATTTGAGGTCGTGAATAAAGGC
>WRJW01000112.1 GCA_009778375.1 Bacteroidota bacterium | reverse complement strand
GAATGAAACTACTTGACAAAGATGACAAAAGTGCTATCTTTGCAGATCAAAAGTAAATACAAGAAGATGCGCAATAATTAAACTCCATGTTAGACAGCATTATCCAGTTAGACAAAAGCAAATGCAAGGCGTGCTATTCCTGCATCCGCGCCTGTCCTGTAAAAGCAATACAGGTACGTAAAAACAGCGTTTTTCCTTATATCGAGGAGACAAAATGTATATTATGCGGCACGTGCATAGGAACATGCGCCTACGGAGCTATTAGCTATCTCGATGCAAAAAAGGATGTCAAACAATTGCTAAATTCCGAAGAAAAGGTGGTGGCCATCTGCGCCCCCTCCATTGCCGGAGAGTTCAGCGACATTACCGATTACCGCAAGTTTGTCAAAATGATTCGCCTGCTCGGTTTTTCCTACGTGATGGAAATGGCTTTTGGGGTAGACATTATTGCAGAAAAATACCGAAAACTTACCCACGACGATTTTAACGGTAAATACTACCTAACCAGTTGCTGCCCCTCCATAGTTACGCTGATCGAAAAGCTCTATCCCGAACTAACCGGCAATTTGGTACCTTATGTTTCGCCCATCGGAGCCTCTGCCATTGTGGCCAGAAAAATGTATGGAGACAATCTTAAGGTAGTACACATTACCCCCTGCATTGCCGCAAAAAGAGAGGTAGACCGTTACACGGGATTGAGTAAAATTAATGGTGTGCTGACTTTTAAAGAACTGAGGGAGTTGTTTGAGGAGTTTAAAATCAACGAAACCTTTAGTGAATATTCCGATTTTGACGAACCCTTAGGCTACAAGGGCAGTATGTACCCTATTGCCCAAGGTTTTTTGGAGGCCACCAGTTTAGACATCGGCTTGCTCCAGGAAAACACCATTACGGCCACCGGAAAAAGCGCTGTTGACGCCGTAAAACAATTTTTGGAACACGATAAAACCATCCGGCATAATTTTAACCTGTTTTATTGCGACGGCTGTATCATGGGGCCGGGTACCTCCTCCGAAGGAGAAAAATACCTGAGGTACGCTTTAGTGAAAGATTATATCAGCCGACGCTTAGCTAACTTTGACGTGGCAACATGGAAACAGAACTTAGATCTTCATTCCCACTACAAAGAACTCACCGCCAGATTTGTGAATAAAAAATACGAACTGCCCGCTCCCAGTGAGTTTGAGTTAAAAATCGCCCTCAACCACATCACCTTACGAAACAACAATAAAGAGGTGAACTGCGGAGCCTGCGGCTTTGAAACCTGCAGGGGATTGGCTAAAGCCATCGCCCAAAATACCGCCATTCCCGAAATGTGCGTCACCAACGCCCAAATCGGCAACCGCGAAATCTCCCATACCTCCAAAAGAGCAACCGAAGAATTGGAGATGGCTAAAAACGAATTAAAGAGCACCAAGGCCTCTTTAGAAGAGACTCGGGAGTTGTTATACGCCAAAAACGAAGCCCTGTCGATTTTCATTCGGGGCCTCCATTCGGGCATTGTCTTTTGCGACGAAAACCTCAAGATTGTGGAATCCAACCTTGCTTTTATCGAACTCCTTGGAGAGGATGTCAAAGATATCCACGACGTTATCCCCTACCTTATTGGGGCCGACCTCAAGACGCTATTGCCCCCTTCCCTGATTACCCAATTCCAGTTTATCCTCAACCACGACGAAACACAGATCAATAAAGACGTTGAGATCGATCAAAAATTAGTCAATGTCTCCATCTTTCAACTTATTCAAAAAAAGTTGGTGGGCGCCGTCTTCCGGAACCTCCACTCCAAGGAGGAGCGACCCGAAGAGATCATTCACCGCGTAACCGATGTGATCGAAGAAAACCTGAGGCAAGTGCAGCAGATAGGCTTTATCTTAGGCGAAGGAGCCGCCAAAACCGAAAAGATGCTGAATTCGATTATTAAATCCTACGAATAAGCTATTTGAACAAAAAACCCAAACTGATCGACAATCGATTGATGTCTGAGTTTATGGTGCGGGTGCCGCCATAGTAAACATAACTTTTTGTCTCGCTTTTCAAATGCTGGTACCAATAACCTATCGACAGTATAAAATCGGCGCGCTTTGTTGCCATTACCTTAAATCCAATTTCGGGATTAAGCATGGCGCCACCTCTGTGTATGTAATCGGCACCGTAATAATTATAAATATCTTTTTTGCTTTTGGCATAAGAATACCCTGCTTTTAAGGCAATCACGGGGCTCAGGTTATCGTTAAAGAGGGTAATTCTAAAGTCAGCAAAAATGGGCACAATGGTGTAGGCCAAAGGAACCATCCCTACCCCCACACCTATCGACAAATATTCGTTGGCACGATAACCGTTAATATTTACGACCGATGGTATCATATTCTGTCTGACGGAAGTAGGGCCATTGTCGTTCACTTCGCCCATAAGAAACGACAATTGGGTTAGATTGAAGTACCCCTCCGAAGTCTGCGCCTTGACGGATGCGCCTGCCCAAAGGCATAATGATAATAAAAGTAGCTTTTTCATTTTTTTCTCCGCTTAGTTTTTATCGATTTTTATGGCGCTCAGTTCTTTTATGTTGTTTACATCTGAATAATCGTATTGATACAAACCGTCGTTCCCGATCAGCATCAGCGTTCCGTTATAAGGAATCACGTCAAATCCGCGTATCGAAGAAAAACGCTTAATCAACTTTGTTCCCACCTGTCCCGGATTGGTGGCGTCAAAAATGGCTAAGCCCTGATCGCACACAAAGAGCATATTTTCATCAATACCAAGCCCATACGGCTCTGTCATTGTAAAAGAGGCTTTGAGCAGAGGCATCACGGGGTTGCTGATGTCGATTACTTCCAATAAACTTAAGTTTTGACCGCATACATTTCCGCCCCTGATGGTTACGTAGGCATAATCTCCCTGCACCACCACCGGATCGCACCCTACAATATGTGCGATTGAGGAGAGCTGATTAGGTTTTGCCGGATCACTCAGACCGTAAATCATCATACCGTTGGAAGTGCCTAAAAAAAGCTTTTGGTCGTACGGAAAGATCGTCTCTACATTCCAGCTTACGTATTGTTCATATCCTTTAATTGCTGTATTGTTGTATAGGGAAAATACTTTTAACACATTGTTGATTACCACATATAAGTAATCGTCATAGACCGCAAAACGAGACATGGAGCCTGTAACGGAGGTGAGTCCCGAACCGGCAGTAGAATACCTCATGCTTCCGTTCCAGGAAGCAGCATCTGCAAGGGCCAAATAAGAACAGTACGGACAGGGATAATAAGGCCGAAACTCCTCCTTTTCTCTAATCGTTTTTACCTCCCAATCTATGACCACCCCTTTTTTCCAGTCAATCTCCCTGATCGGATACTCATTGCCGGTAGCCGGAAGTACGTTTGGAAAAACATCTTCGACGCGTCCACATTCGATGGGTTGTGCAGGATTGGTCACGTCAAAGAGAACCAGGTCAATAAAACTGTCTGCGTAAAGAATGCCGTCGCTTACCGTAATGTCTATATTACCTAAAAGTTCAACAAATGCCACCATAGCGGGAGCGGCGGGATTACTGTTGTCTATTACGTGAATCCCTTTAGAGACTTCGTTAATAAACAGATAATCGCCATACAGGCATATTTTCCCGGGATTGACCATTTTTTGGGGAGCTGTGGCCCCTTTTGTGCCCCGAAATTCGATAAACGACATATAGACCGGATCGTTTGCCTTATAGGTAATCGTACTTTCTACCTGATCGCATCCGCCAAAGATTAAAAAGAGGGCCGATGTGCATGTTAAAAAAACAATTTTTTTCTTCATCTATGTAAGGTTTTATAGTGTTATAACTAATAGATGCACGAAGGTGCAAAACGTTGCATGGCAAAACCAATATTTTTTAAAATATCCGACGCCATTACGGAACGTTGACCAAGCGTTTCTGCGGCCAAATCTCCTGCATATCCGTGGATATAAACACCTAAGAGGGCGCTTTCCTGCGGCGGAAATCCTTGGGCAAGAAATCCCAACATAATGCCCGTAAGTACGTCCCCGCTGCCGGCAGTGGCCATGCCCGGATTGCCCGAAATATTAAAATATACCTTGCCATCGGGAAAAGCAATGGAGCTAAATGCGCCTTTTAATACCACAACCACCTGACGCTGGTCGGCCAACTGACGTTGTAGTTGCAAGCGATCAAAATCGTTTTCCCAACCTCCGGCCAACCGCCTAAACTCCCCCGGATGAGGGGTAATGATTGAATTTTTAGGAACATACTCCCACAGTTCGGGCTGTAAGGCCAAAATATTCAAAGCATCGGCGTCCAATACGCAAGGTTGGGTCTGCACCCTAAGGAGCGCCTGCAACGCTGTAGCCGTCGATGCCGAAACGCCCATCCCGGGCCCTGCGCCAAAAACAGCAGAGTCGTCCGCTTTTGCCACGTAATTTACTATATTCCTGACAATAACCTCTGGAACCATCGACTGCAACCATTGTATTTCCATCTCCGGGACTAAAGCCTCTACCCAACCGGCGCCGGTACGGTAAGCAGCTTCAACCGCCAGGGCAGCGGCGCCCATCATCCCCGGCGACCCTGCCAATACCCTTACTCTGCCTGCAGCAGCTTTGTGTAAGAATTTTGGTAAAGGTTTGATCAAGTGACGCAAAGCATCCGGGTTTAGCATCCGGTAAGGTGTCTTTACCGTTTCTATGGCCTGCGGAGCCAAACCTAAGGGAACCACTTGCCAATCTCCCACATAAGGAGCGCTTTCGGGGAAAAAGAAAGAGAGTTTAGGAAATTCGAGCGTCAAGGTACAATGTGCCCTGAAGTGGCCGGATGGAATATCTAAGGCAATCCTAACCCCCGCAGTATTGTTCATCCAGGTCACCCACTTTGCGGCCAATCCTTCTAAAGGACGGTTTAATCCCGATCCAAAAAGGGCGTCAATCATCAATGTCGAATCGGAAAGAGTTGGCAGGGGTTTCATCTCATCTACCCGCAAATCAAAAAGCGCCACCTCATACCCAGCAGCGCGCAGCAAAGGAGCCAATGCCCGCCCGTCGTTTCCGTTATTCCCGGGCCCGCAAAAAATAAGGACTTCCCGCGGGGG
>WRJW01000111.1 GCA_009778375.1 Bacteroidota bacterium | reverse complement strand
CCATGGATACCCATATCGATGCAGGTGCGTTTTCCTGTTTCCATGATCTCTTCTTCCAATTGTTTTTGGACTTTGGCCACGACTTCTTCTATTCGGGCCGGATGGATGCGTCCATCGGTAACCAATTGGTGGAGGGCTAAGCGGGCTACTTCGCGGCGGACAGGATCAAAGGCCGACAATACAATGGCTTCTGGCGTATCGTCCACTACGATTTCCACGCCGGTAGCGGCTTCTAAAGCCCGGATATTCCTTCCTTCCCTACCGATGATCCGGCCCTTGATTTCGTCGCTTTCTATATTAAAGACTGTTACGGCATTTTCGACGGCTGTTTCGGGGGCAACCCTTTGGATGGCGTTGATGACAATACGTTTGGCTTCTTTATTGGCGGTCAGGCGGGCTTCGTCCATGACTTCGTTTACGTACGACATGGCTTGGGTTTTAGCCTCTGCCTTGAGGGTTTCTATCAGCATATTTTTGGCGTCTGCGGTTGAAAGGCCGGCAATGGCTTCGATTTTTTCGAGTTGCTGTTTGCGCAAACGCTCAAATTCTTCGTTTTTTGTTTTGTTCTGCTCCAATTGAGCGGTCAGGTTTTCTTGAAGTTGTTCTGTTTCCCGTTGCTTTTTTTGGAGTTCATTTAACTGTTGGCCGACCGAATTTTCTTTTTGACGGATACGGTTTTCGGCCTGAGCGACTTTATTGTTGCGCTCGTTAATCTGTTGTTCGTGTTCCGATTTAAGTTGTAAAAATTTTTCCTTGGCCTGTAAGATTTTCTCTTTTTTGGTGTTTTCGGCCTCTACTGAGGCTTCGTGGAGTATTTTGGCACGTTTCTTTTTAAGAAAGACATTGTTTACCAAAAAATAGGATACGGTACATCCGGCTACGCAGGATATCAAAGTGTATATGGCTATATTTTGCATAATGTGGGAATGAGTTGATTATATTTGGTCGTTTGGTTTCTGTGCATAAAAAATCCGCTGTGGAAGGCTGTTTAGCAAAAACCCTGAAATCAAGGTTTAGAGCGTCGGTTATTGTTGCAAACTTCCCACGTCCCGAATCCGGAATCCCCCAAGGGGTAATAAAGGGCCTGTTTTTAACATGCGATCACTCTGCTTTTGTGTATTAAAATGTTGAGTTTCGCAAAGAGCTGCATTCCACAGCGGACAAAACAATATGTCAAGGATAAAAGAGATTTACGCTTTGTGCATATAATCTTCTAATTGAGTAGTCATGGAATCAATTTCCCTGACTAAGGGGTCAATATTCTCGTTGGATTCTGCTTCGATCAGTCGAATAACGAACTGCAGGGTGGCCATGGAAAGGGCATCTTGAATATCCCTGCCTGCATATTTTTGGCGGTACTGCTCAATTTTTTCATTAATCCTCTTGGCGGCAGCTCTAATCTTTTCTTCGTCTTCAGCCACAATCTTAAGGGGATAGTAACGGTCAGCAAGGTTTATCTTTATAGATAATTTATCATCAAATAGTCGTTCTTCGTCCGGCATCTTCTTAAGTATTTAGCAGCGCAATGCACTTGTCTATCTCTTTTATTAATCTGGTCACTTTTTGTTTTGCTTCCTGTACATCGGTACCGGAGGCCTTAAAAGCTTCTGTCAGCTGTAGTTTGTTTACTTTTTGCTCAAACTCGTGAATGGTTGTTTTATGTTCGTTTAGTTGTGTTTTTGAGGTGGTTAATTCTAATGCCATACGCTCGTTGTCCGCCTTTATGCGCTCATATTGCGATAAAAGGATACCGATTTGTTTTCTGAGTCGGTCTATGGCTGCATGATATTCGG
The DNA here is from genome assembly GCA_009778375.1 of Bacteroidota bacterium. Classification (GTDB taxonomy): domain Bacteria; phylum Bacteroidota; class Bacteroidia; order Bacteroidales; family UBA932; genus WRBG01. The sequence continues at coordinate 3,235 of WRJW01000111.1, read as the reverse complement.
CGTTCATATTCGGCTTTGGCTCTTGCAAAGGTACAAATAAATAAAGAATACCAAAAAATAATCAAAAAACATTTGGATTTTTTTTCATTACATTTGCGGTCTAAAGATAAGATATGAATATTTCCCTGATAGCTCGATATATTGGTTCCATCTTGTTACTGAATGCTTTGCTCATGGTAGGAGCGACTGTTGTTTCTGGTTGTTATGGCTTGGATACCGCTTTTTTTCCCTTATTGCTGAGCGCGGTGATTACCGGCATGGCAGGATTGGCCCCCTTATTTTTTGTGAAGCGAAACGCTCGGATTTCGACACGGGAAGGTTATGTGGTTCTTTTTTTTGCATGGCTGTTGTCGTGTCTTTTTGGGATGTTGCCCTATTTGTTGTGGGGAGGGGAATTTAACCTGATCAATGCCTGGTACGAGAGCGTGTCTGGTTTTACTACTACCGGAGGAACCATTGTATCGGAGATCGAATCGCTGCCCCATGGATTGCTCTTTTGGCGCAGCGCTACCCAATGGATCGGAGGTATGGGAGTGGTGCTGTTGATGCTGATCGTGCTGCCCGAGCAGAGCGCAGCGCGGTTACGCTTGTCCAAAATGGAGCTATCTTCTTTGAGTAAAGATTATTATCAATTTAAGGTTCAACGTATTTTACGGGTAATCGCGTGGGTCTATTTTGGACTTACTTTGGCCGCTTTTGTGAGTTATATGCTGGTCGGCATGGGTTTTTTTGACGCCTTAAATCATGCCTTTTCTACCGTAGCCACTGGTGGTTTTAGTACTAAAAATCAAAGCATTAACTCTTTTCACAATATAGGAGTAGAGTGGGTTGCCATGATATTTATGCTCTTGGCGGGGATGCACTTTGGTTTGCTGTATGTGGCGATTACGGGCAAGTCGCTTAACCTTTTTCGCTCCCCTGTCGTTCGTTATTATTTGGTCAGCTTGTTGGTGTGCGGGGTGTTGATCTCTTTAAACCTGTGGTGGAGTGGCGTGGCCTCTTCCTTTGGGGAATCCTTTCGTCTGGGTATATTTCAATCCATAGCCATGGGCACTACTACCGGATTCGCTACTGCCGGCATAGCTTTGTGGCCTGCGTTTTCGCTCTTTCTCCTGATATTTTTGTCTATTCAGTGCGCCTGTTCCGGCTCTACTTCTGGAGGAATCAAAGCAGACAGGCTGTGTATCTTTTGGATCTCTATTGGGGCGCAAATTCGCAGGCAGTTACATCCGCAAGCATACGTGTCGGTGCGGATCGGAGGTCATAATTTAGATCCCGATGCCGTAGCCTCCGTTAATTTGTATATCGGTTTATACCTGATTGTTATATTGGTGGTCAGCTTTATTCTTTCTTTATTCGGACTGGATATGACCGACGCCTTTTCTGCATCGGTGGCCCACATGGGGAATGTAGGCCCCGGATTCGGGTCGGCGGACGGTATGTCAAACTATGCTCATTTTTCGGTGATGTCCAAGTTGATGTTTTGCATAGAGATGTTGTTGGGACGTCTTGAAATTTACGGGTTTATCATGATTTTCTTCCTCCATAAATGGCGTTAACACAGCACCTGTATCAGCAGTTATGCAGATTCCTGCATCATTCGCCCACCCCTTGTCAAGAGGAATTGTTTGGTCAGTTTGCCGACTACATGGTTTCTGACAATACGGACGAACTCTTTGTGGTGAATGGCTATGCGGGTACCGGCAAGAGTACGGCAGTGGGCGCCATTGTCAAATTGATGGACGAACTAAAGATAGAAGTGGTGCTGATGGCGCCTACCGGACGTTCGGCCAAGGTTTTGTCGGGTTACGCCCAAAGATCGGCCTATACCATTCATAAAACCATTTACCGAGAGAAGAACCCCGGAAGCCCTGCTCCCCATTTTGTATTGGATTTCAATAAAGCTAAGGATACCCTTTTTTTGGTGGACGAAGCCTCTTTGATTTCCAATCAATCGGCCGAATCTTCGGTATTTGGATCGGGTCGTTTATTCGATGATTTGGTGCACTATGTACGCTCGGGTATTCGGAACCGCCTCTTTATCATGGGAGATGGGGCGCAATTGCCTCCGGTGGGCCTCTCTTCGAGCCCTGCCTTGGACCGGGTGGTTTTGGGCGCTTATGGTAACTTTCGTTATATAGAGATGACCAGTGTGGTCAGGCAGGCGGCCGGATCGGGAATCTTGTACAACGCTACCCTCCTCCGCGAAAAAATAAACACCGGAATGGAGGGGCTTCCTTCCCTCTCTTTGGGTGGATATCACGATATTTTTTCCCTGAAAGGAGGGGCGTTGATGGAGACTTTGCAGGGAGCCTACGACCGGTATGGGATAGATGAAACCGTCATTTTATGCCGCTCGAACAAAAGAGCCAATCGCTATAACGACGGTATCCGATCCCGAATTCTGTTTTGTGAGGAAGAGTTGAATCGGGGCGATCGGGTGATGGTGGTCAAGAATTGTTATCAGTTTTTAGAAGATGCAGGAGAAGAGTTGCCTTTTATTGCCAATGGAGATGTGGCCGAAATTTTGCGCATCAACAAGCATGAAGAACGCTATGGCTTCCATTTTGCTCAGGCTAAACTCCGTTTTCCCGATTATAACGATTTGGAATTAGAGGCAAAGGTACTCTTGGATACCTTGCATTTGGAGACTCCCTCCTTAGGCATGGAGAGGCAGGGGCAACTTTTTTCTGAAATATTGTTGAACTATGCCCATATCAGGGGTCGGAGAAAACAATATATGGCGGTACGGGAAGACTTGTATTATAATGCCTTGCAATTAAAGTATGCCGCAGCGCTTACCACCCACAAAGCCCAGGGCGGACAATGGAAAGCAGTTTTTGTGGACTACTCCTTTTTTGGGGATGTACACCATTCGGTAGAAGATCTGCGCTGGTTTTACACCGCTTTTACCCGCGCAACGGAGGTGTTGTATTTAGTTAATTTTCCCCTTGTACATTCTGTTCTAGAGTACCGATCTGATTCCCGTCTTGAGGCAGACGAGGCGGATCTGCAATCCATGTTGTCTTGTTGAGTGAATTGCTTAAAGTCCACAGTATATTTTTCCAATATTCCGGATAATAGTTCCATTGTCCGCCACTCCTTCTATAGTTACCGTATAGGAAGTCTGCTCGTCTGCGGTGTAAAAAGAAAAGAAGGCTTGCCCTTGATTGTCAATCTGAACCACAGGTTGCCAGTGAATCGTGGTGCGCAGATCGGGCTTTCCATTGCTGCG
>WRJW01000110.1 GCA_009778375.1 Bacteroidota bacterium | reverse complement strand
CTAAGGATGCGTATCCTTTTTCGTGAATTTCTACCAAGGTGGCTACCACAAAATATTTATTGTCAATCGATAAAACCGGAGAGACCTGCCCCTTTTTTGCGTTGTAGGCCCAACGCGCAAGTTCGCGGGCATTGTTTATATTTGCCACTGTTTTAGCTCCTTCTGCAATATTATAGGCGGGGAAAACGGGCCAGTTTTTTTCCTGTGCAACCTGATCAAACAAGGCTTTTTTGTTCTCGCTCCTTGTGACTAATTCATTAGCCTGACTGTAATATTGTTGAAAGGTTTCCTTTCCGGCCACAGCCTGTTTTTCCAATATGGCCAACTGTACTTTTCTGTGCAATTTGCTCTTTTGAGTTACCTTAAAGATATGCAACCCATACGGAGAGGCATAGCGGAACGGTTGATTCAGCGGGGCTGCCAGACAGGTATCTAAGGCTCCGGAAAACATGGGAGAAGTAATCCACCCCAATTCGCCCGCCGCCTGAGTCGGGTTGGCGGGAATCAGCGAGTATTCAGTTGCTAAGGCTTCAAAATTTGCCCCACTCTTTAATAAGTTGACCAAACTGTCTGCCCGACTCAATCCGTCGGCGGGCAAGAGAATATGCAGCACAAAAGCAGAATCGGGCAAAGATTTGGTGGAGGCAATTCTGGCGGCAAAAAAGAGGTCGCCCTGACGCGTTACCGGCAATACATCGCTGAACTTTGCCGCAAAAGCAAAACTATCCAATACCGGTGAAATCGAAGCCAATTCCCCTGCTTTGTAGTAGCTAAGATCAAAGGGTTGATCCGAGTTACGCGCTAAAAACTGCTGAAAGTTGGTCGTGGTTTTAAACTCCTCAAACGATTTTTGGATTTCGGACTCGGCCCGATCAATATCCGAGAAAGAGGGGACGATGGAAAATTGAACATACTCAATATCCCTGCCGGCTTGCTGCTCATACATGGACTTGTGTTTTTCGTAATATGCCCTTATCTCCGAAGAGGTGACCTTTATGGTCGTATCCAATGTAAAACCGACCGGCTGCATAATAAACCGCACGTCCGAAGTGATATTGTTTTCTTCCATATCTCTGCGCAATTCTATCGTATTGAGCACCGCGCTCTTGTCAATGAGTGAAAAATATTTGCTGTACAACTGATTTTGCGTCATATTCGATTCTAAAAAACGCCAATATTCTTGAGAGGCGCCACTGGGATCGCCATTCATGGATTGGATAAACTGCACTAACCTGCTCCGCGAAAAAACACCGCTTTCGTCTTTGAAAATAGCCTCTTGCTGCAAAACCGGAGAGATTTCTCTCCCTTGGGTCAGGTCAAACATCTCCTCTTCTCCCAAACCAATCCCCGCCTTACGAAAAGCAGGGAACATTACGTACTCATTCATAAAATCCTGCCAAGCAAGCTGCTGAACCATTTCCGATGCCTGCTCATTCAAACTCGACGAACCCGAAACCAATTGCTGAATATGGGTATAATAATCTAATTTGCGTTGAAATGATTGATAGGTGATGGATTTTCTATTCATCGACCCCACATTATACTTTGAAGAAAACATAGACATTGCCGTTCGCAAGGTAGTGGGATCTATGATAAAAGATAAAAGGGCCAAGCCAATAAGTACCGTGATAAATACGCCAAAACGTACTCTGATCTTCTCAAGAACTGCCATATTTTAAGATTTGATGTGTTTACTAAATTAGGGCGCGAAGTTAGTGTTTTTTTTTGTCTTTGTGTTATTTTTGCTCCAAAATCCTGACTTGTACTGTTTCTACCCGCACCGGTGAAGTTTTTACTATGGTAAACAACAGAGGGCCCAAACTCAATATTTCCTGTTCTTTCGGCAGGGATTCATGCATGTATGTGATGTATCCTGCTAACGTTTCGTACTCGTCCGATTCGGGTATATTCAGGTCGTAGCTCCTGTTCAGGTATTTTACGCTTAGCCGGGCAGAGAACAAAAATTCCTGATCCGAAAGTTGTTTTTCTACAGGCGCCTCCTTGTCCGATTCGTCCCTGATTTCTCCAAAAATTTCCTCCATTAAATCCTCTAAGGTCACCATGCCCGAAGTCCCTCCAAATTCGTCGGTTACAATGGCCAACGACTCTTTGTGCTTGGTCATCGAAGCCAACAGTTTTTGGGCGCGTACATTTTCGGACACAAAATTTAAAGGCCTCATCATTTCCTTTATACTTTTGGGAGCGGTAAAGAGATCTTTGGAATGGACATATCCCACAATGTGATCAATCGACGCTTCAAAGACCGGGATCCTCGAAAAACCGGTTTCGATAAACAATTGCCTGATCTCTTCCAAAGAAGCATCCGATTCAATGGCCGCCATCTCTTTGCGGGGTACCATGCAGGCGCGTACCAACACTTCCGAAAAATCAAGGGCGTTTTGAAAAATTTGCAGGTCGTGTTCATGCTCCTGTTCTTCTTCTTCTACACCCCCAACTTCATTCGCCAGCATCATCAGGTCCGATTTGTCAAAAAAAGTATGCTCCCGATGTTTTTGCATCTTTATGCCAAACATCCGTAAAAATGAATACGACAAGACGTTGACACATTTGGTAATCGGGAAAAACAGGATATAAAAAACCCAAATCAGCCATGCAAAACGCCTCAGCGTCCCCTGTGGATGTATCCGACAAAGAGCCTTGGGCAAAAATTCCGCCGTAAACAACACAATCACAGTAGAACAAACCGTATCGACGATCAGGAGGGCTGCAGGAGAAATCGACGTCCACGTCCGCAAAAGGGGATCCAGCGTGGCGGCAAAAGAAATCCCGTACAACACTAAGGAAATATTGTTGCCCATCAAAAGGGTCGACAACAAGGTTTCCGGTTTTTCTAAAAACCGATTGATGATAACAGCATATCGTTGGCCCTGTTTTTTATCAAGTTCGATTTTGAGTTTATTGCTCGATAAAAAAGCAATCTCCATACCCGAAAAAAAGGCGGAACAAAGCAAGGCTATAATGATCACCCAAACCATATTACCTTGTCTCCACCGAATCTACCGGAACAGCTGACGCCCGATTTGTGGTATCGCGAATAATCGCATAACTGTAAAATGGATGAAGTACTACAATATTGTCTGCGTTTTCGTCAGATTCCATTCCATAGCCCTGAATAAACCCATCCGGAGCATAATACCGAATAAAAGCGTGGGTATAAATCTTTTTAGCCGCACTGTCCCAATAGAGCGTATCGGTTTCGACCCGCTCCCCCTTAATAAAATTAATGATTACCACATTGCCATACCCTTCCCAGCGCTCCCTGTTGCCGGTTTTATGAATGGCCCGTTGAGCCGTAATCTCCGATTCCAATACCCCTTCGGGGGTATATCCGCTTATCTTTATCCCTTGTGGAAAAATTTCGAAAGGATCGGGCAGCAAAGAATAGTTCTCCATACGCGGGGCTTCAAGGCGCGTATTCACCTTTCCGAATGCAGATTGTACGCCATTCATCTCATATACTGTTAGGGTAGACAAGCTATCTGCACTGCCGATGGCATCTGTTTTGTCTATCGATTCTGAGCACGAAAACAGCGTGGTAGCGCCCATTACTATGAGCGCTACCGTATAAATCAATGAATATCTTGCGCCAAACTCTTGCCGCATATAGATATGGCGTTATTTTCTAGTCCTTACCGTTGTGGTTTCTCTTAAACTGCCACACGTTACTGTGTAGCTGCTGCCATCCATGATATCATACATAAAGGCCTCTTCTTGCAACGGAAAGTATTGGCGGTACTGGGCAATCAACTTATTGGCTTCTGAGGCTAAGGAGGGATCGGCTGCTTTTGCTTTTTCATAATAATCCACCGCCACCCAAAAAGGAGCCCGTTTTTCAATATCGTTTTCTCCGCATTTTTGACTCGCCCAAATAGAACCCATAAGCAAATACGCCTTGCCCCTGACGGTCGGATTTAGCTCCATGGCGCTTCTGGCCGCATTCATGGCTTTGGCGGTATTGCCCGCACTATAGTAGAACTTTCCCAGGTCCACCATGTGAGCGCCTTTTTCATCCGCAGGAATATCATCGCTTTCTATATTCTCCAACAAATATTTAAGCGCAAGATCCATCTCTCCTCTTGATACATGGAGTATGTATAAATAATAGGCTGTTTTATAGGAGGGATCCAGTCTGTTGAGGGCCGTAACCGATTGTACGTACAAATCGGAACTTCCGCAATCCGAATTGGAAAGCATAGAGACGATATTTCCTATTAAGCCCAAATCATCGGGATTGGCCTCAAAGCGTGGCGTAAACAGGGTAATTAAATTTTCACAAGTAGCCACGCCGCTCGTCATCAGTATGTTTTCTGCAAACAATTTGGCATCGCTGATCGATTCGTTTTTACCTGCCTGGGCTTCCTGTTTCTCCAAAATCTCTGCGGTTCGCGAATAGGCATACATTACCGCTTCCGCACTGCGTTTTTCGTTCGCAAAAAGCTTGCCTGTTAAATCCATATATACCATCAGGGCGTCTGTATCCGCTTTATCGCCCGCAAGGTTCAGGTATTGCTCTACCACACTGTACCTAACTTCATCCTGTTCGGGTCTGTAGGTCTGCAGGTCAAATATCTTTTTCAACAATGCACCATTCGCATTCTGCGGAAAATTTTGTACCCGAATATCGTAAATCAACATCAGCGTGTCTACCATTTCGGCCTTACGCTCAGCCGTCACCTCAGGCTGTTTCATCAGCCACTCTTTAACAATCCTTTCGCCATCCGTAAACGGCCATTGACTGACCCCTCTGGGGCACAAGGCCAAAACCTTTCTCCACGGAGAAACCGCAGAGGCTAAATCATTGGACTGTACATATTGTCGGTAAAAAGAGAGGTTATTTCGGCAATCCGTACTGTCCGGCCCTGTTCCGTACTTACCGGGTTGGGCAAAAAGGGCAGAGCCGCCCAGCAACATCGCCCCCAACATGAACAAAAAAACATAC
>WRJW01000109.1 GCA_009778375.1 Bacteroidota bacterium | reverse complement strand
AATGTAGACATAAACGACCAGCCGACTCAAATAAGATGGGCGCATTTTCTCCAAAGCCCGTATCTGGAAAAATATCCCCATTTGGGAATTTATGAAGGCGGTTTTGGCTACGCATTAGGCGTCTACCACCCGGATCAAAACAACGTAATGCTGCTCCATGGCAACCTTTCTTACGACGAGCCAAGTCAGGAGGCCATCATTAAGCGCATTTACCAGATTCATGAGTGGCCGTATACCTTGGAGGTCTTTCAGAGCTATTTTTAATCTATGAACAATCCTGTAAAAAAAGTAATCCTGCTTGGCTCCGGAGCCCTCAAAATCGGCCAGGCGGGCGAATTTGATTATTCCGGCTCTCAAGCCCTCAAAGCCCTGCGCGAAGAGGGGGTCGGCACGGTGCTGATCAACCCCAACATTGCCACCATTCAAACTTCGGAAGGGGTGGCCGACAAAGTCTACTTTTTGCCCATTACTCCCTTTTTTGTAGAAGAGGTGATCAAAAAGGAAAAACCCGACGGTATCCTTTTGGCCTTTGGCGGACAGACGGCTCTGAATTGCGGCACCGAATTATACCTCTCCGGTGTTTTGGAAAAATACGGGGTAAAAGTGCTGGGAACCTCCGTAGAGGCTATTATGATTACCGAAGACCGAGATTTGTTTGTAAAAAAATTGAACGAGATTCAAGCAAAAACTCCTGTTTCTCAGGCGGTAGAAAATTACGAGGACGCTTTTAAGGTAGCCAAACGCATTGGATTTCCGGTCATGGTGCGCTCTGCTTATGCCCTTGGAGGATTGGGATCGGGGATTTGCGAAGACGAAACGCAATTTGCCCCCCTTTGTGAAACGGCCCTGGCCCACTCCAAACAAATCTTAGTCGAAGAATCGCTAAAGGGGTGGAAAGAGATCGAATTTGAAGTCATTCGAGACAAAAACGACCACTGCTTTACGGTGGTGCCTATGGAAAACTTTGATCCCCTCGGCATCCACACGGGAGAGAGTATTGTAGTGGCTCCGATTATCTCGCTCTCCTCAGCACAGATCAATCTTTTGCAGGAGGTTTCGCAAAAAGTAGTACGCCATATCGGCATTGTGGGCGAATGCAACATTCAGTTTGCCTTTAACGCCGATACCGACGATTACCGAATTATCGAAATCAACGCCCGTTTGAGCCGCTCTTCGGCCTTAGCTTCCAAAGCATCGGGTTATCCCTTAGCATTTGTGGCCGCCAAGTTGGCCCTGGGGTATTCTTTGGACCAAATCGGAGATATGGGAACGCCAAATTCGGCCTATACAGCTCCGTCTGTGGATTATATGATCGTCAAAATTCCCCGCTGGGACCTGAGTAAATTTGCGGGGGTTAGCCATCAGATCGGTTCGTCTATGAAATCAGTGGGCGAAATAATGTCGATCGGAACATCGTTCGAGGAGATCATTCAAAAAGGGCTTAGGATGATCGGACAAGGTATGCACGGTTTTGTGGGCAACAACGATTTATCTTTTGACAACTTGGACGACGAGTTGGCCAACCCCACCGACCTGCGCATTTTTGCCATTGCCAAAGCCTTAGAAGAAGATTATTCCATTGATCGCATTTATGCGCTGACCAAAATCGATAAATGGTTCCTCGAAAAACTCAAAAACATTGTCGATTATTCAAAGATACTCTCCAGGCATAAAACAATCGAAGAACTCCCAATAGCTATACTCAAAAAAGCTAAAGAGTTAGGATTCTCTGATTTTCAGATAGCCCGCTATGTAGAAAATCCGGACGGCAATTTGGAAAAAGAGTCGCTACGGGTACGTGAAATGCGCAAAAAGGCCCATATTTTGCCTGCCGTGAAACGCATTAACACCGTTGCCTCCCAAGACCCCGAATTGACCCAATACCTCTACATGACTTATGGGTCAGAAGGTTACGCCATAAACTACGATTACAAAAACAACAAAACAGTAGTCGTACTGGGTTCGGGCGCTTACCGCATAGGTTCCTCGGTAGAATTTGACTGGTGTTCGGTCAATGCGGTGCAAACGGCGCGGAAGTTGGGGTATAAATCAATCATGATCAATTACAACCCCGAAACCGTATCGACCGATTACGATGTGTGCGACCGCCTCTATTTTGATGAATTGAGTTTTGAAAGGGTTTTGGATATCATCGATTTGGAATCTCCCAAAGGGGTGATTGTATCGGTAGGCGGACAAATTCCGAATAATCTGGCGATGAGACTCTATCGCCAAAATGTTCCGATTTTGGGAACTTCTCCCCTTTCTATTGACCGCGCCGAAAATCGACATAAATTTTCGGCCATGCTCGACCTGCTCGGTATTGATCAGCCCCGTTGGAAAGAGTTGAGCAGTTACAAAGATATTGAATTATTTACCAAAGATACCGGTTTTCCGGTACTTATTCGACCCTCATACGTCCTCTCCGGTGCCGCCATGAACGTCTGTTTTGACCACGAACATTTGCATACTTTTTTGGAAGTTGCCACTAAAGTATCGCGGGAGTATCCGGTAGTAGTATCCGAATTTCTGCAAAATGCCAAAGAGATAGAATTTGATGCGGTCGCCAGAAACGGGGAGATTATCGAATACGCTATTTCGGAACACGTAGAGTTTGCCGGCGTACATTCCGGAGATGCTACCCTTGCTTTTCCTGCTCAAAAAATCTACATGGAAACGGCGCGAAGGATTAAAAAAACCGGTAAAAAGATTGCCAAAGAGCTCAACATCAGTGGGCCTTTTAACATCCAGTTTTTAGCCAAAAACAACGAAATCAAGGTGATCGAATGCAACCTGCGGGCTTCTCGGAGTTTTCCCTTTGTTTCTAAAATTCTCAAGCGAAACTTTATCGAAACCGCCACCAAAATCATGTTGGATGTTCCGGTAGAAAAACCCGATTCGTCTACTTTTGACCTTGATTATGTAGGGGTAAAAGCCTCACAGTTCTCTTTTGCCCGCCTCCACAAAGCGGACCCTGTTTTGGGCGTGGATATGTCCTCTACGGGCGAAGTAGGGTGTATTGGGTCAGATTTTGACGAAGCCATCACCAACGCCATGCTTTCGGTGGGATACCCTATCCCCCAAAAGGGAATTTTAGTCTCTTCGGGGGATTCCAAAGGCAAAGTGGACCTGTTGGATGCCTGTCAAATGCTTCAGGAGCAGGGTTATCAACTCTATGCCACAGAAGGAACCCAAAAATTTCTTGCCTTTAACAACATCAAGGCGATCACCGTAAGCTGGCCCGACGAAAACAAACCCGAATACAAGAATATTATCAAATTAATAGCCAACCACGAAGTCGATTTGGTAATCAATATCCCCAAAAACTACACCAAACGGGAACTCACCAACGGATACAAAATTCGCCGATCGGCCATAGACCACAATATTCCCTTACTCACCAATGCCCGCTTAGCCAGCGCTTTCATACGCGCCTTCAGTCGTTTTTCGGTAAAGGATATTCAAATTAAAAGCTGGGACGAATATTAAATCACAGATTTAGTTTTTCCCCTTCGGAATGTGCCACCACAACCGATGCACAGGCGTTTCCGTATACATTCACAGAAGTGCGTATCATGTCGCACAATTGCTGAACGGCAATCACCAAACCGATTCCCTCTAAAGGAAGTCCCACTGCGCCCAGCACAACCGCCATCATCACCATTCCGGCCATAGGAATACCGGCAGACCCCACCGCTGCCAGCAGAGAGGCCAGCACTACGATAATCTGTTGTACAATAGTCAGATCTATCCCGTAGGCCTGCGCAATAAAAATAGCCGATACCGCTTCGTACAAAGCAGTACCGTTCATGTTTATGGTAGTCCCCAAAGGATAGACAAAAGAGGCGATTTTATTGGAAACCCCTACATTTCCCTGAATGTCCCGCAAAGCAAAGGGGAGGGCGGCTCCGGAAGAACTGGTAGAAAACGCGGTCAGTACGGGCACCGACATTTTTTTAAGTAATTTGAATCCATTCAAACGCGTAGTAATAAATACAATAAGCGGCAAGATAAACAGGCCGTGGATAATACATCCCCCCCAAATTACTCCGGTATACAATCCCAATCCGCTCAATACCCGTATCAAAGCCTGCGTATCACCCGCCTGTTGGGCTACCACATTGGCCACAATGGCAAAGACGCCGTAGGGGGTAAATCTGATGATAAACAGGGTCATTTCCATGATCACATCAAAAAGGGAATTAAAAGCGTTGCCCAGCACCTGCCGTGTCTTTTCGCCGGTCCGGGTAATAAAAAAACCAAAAACTATGGCAAAGAAAACAATAGGCAAAAAATTTCCCTTAGAAAGCTCTTCAAACAAATTGGCAGGAAGAATGCGTACCAACTGATCCACAAAAGATATTTCTGTAACGGCTAAATTAGTAACGGTTTCACTCAAATTAAGATCAGCCCCCACGCCGGGTTTGACCACGTTCACCAAAAACAAACCCACGGTAGCCGCTAAAGCAGTGGTAACTACATAAAAGAGCAGGGTTTTTCCCGCAATTCTTCCCAGATCCAGGGAACGTCCCATACTCGACATTCCCATTACTAAAGAGCTGAATATTAAAGGAATAATAACCATACTCAATGCCCTTAGGAATAAGTCGCCTAACCATTTGATATAAGGTACTGCATTGTGGAAAAAGAAGCCAAAAAGGAGTCCCAATACAATACCAATAATAATCTGCCAATGCAGAGGAAGCGTTATTTTTTTCATCTGTCTACGCTCTATTAATCGTCAGCTTTAAGGATCCCCACGCCCCATTCGCCGGTGGATTGGGCCCACGCGCGATTCATCATGGCGGTATTGAAGACCAAAGCCACATTTCCTTTCTTGTCTACGCACACAATGCCTCCTCCGGAACCTTCCATTTTGTCTATTTTGTTCCAAATTACCTCATTGGCAGCTTCCTGCAAAGAGAGTCC
>WRJW01000108.1 GCA_009778375.1 Bacteroidota bacterium | reverse complement strand
AACGGCAAGTCGGCCGATATTAACCTTAAGGGATCGCTGATCCCCAAAAATAAAGAAATCGCACTGAAGCAAATGGTGGCCACAGCCCTGCAACGCGGAACCATCGACCTCTTCATTACCCTTGAACAGGCCGGACAAACAGACAGGCCAATTAATCGGGAGGCATTCCTGACTTATTACCGGCAAATCTGCGACCTTCAAAAAGAAATATCCACCGATGCAACGTGCTCCGGTGTGCTGAGCGCCATACTCAGGATTCCCGAAGTAATGGAGCGTAAAAACCCCGAGTGGGACGAGCCAAGCTGGAGGCAGATGACAAGAGGGATTCGGCAAGCCATTGCCGAAATAGAGCAGTTCAGGTTAGAAGAGGGCGCCCGGTTGGAAAAAGAAGTGTTGGCGCGCGTAACATTGATCGAATCGCATCTATGCAAAGTAGAGGAGTGGGAAGCAGCACGGATGAAGGGAGTACGGGAACGCCTCCTCGACAAATTAAACGAACTGACCCAGGTAAAACCCGATGCCAATCGTTTTGAGCAGGAATTGATCTACTATTTGGATAAATTAGACATTACCGAAGAAAAAGTAAGGTTGAGGCAGCACTGCGCCTTTTTTAAACAAACTGCTCAAAACGACCCCGCTCCCGGACGCAAACTTGGCTTTATTGCGCAGGAAATGGGGAGAGAAATCAATACATTGGGTTCAAAAGCCAACCACGCGGCTATGCAACAATGGGTGGTGATGATGAAGGATGAACTCGAAAAGATTAAGGAACAGACATTGAATATCCTGTAACATCCAATGGCGCTTCGTCTTTATCTAACCATTTAGCCTGAAGCATAGCGCACTCGTTTGAGGGGATCAGTGTAAGGGAACATTTGTACTTCCACCGCCACTTTGTGATCAGGCTGGGAAACCCGTGCGTTAAAAAAGCGGCAACAAAAGGATGCAATTCGAGTTTCAATTTCTTTTGCCCCTTTTCCTGTGTATAATATACCAATTGGTTTTCGATTGATGCGCTAAAATCAATCGTAGCGCTGACTTTGCCTGAGCCCTGACAGGTGGGACAGTTTTCGGTTGTATTGATCTGCATAGCCGGACGAACGCGCTGACGGGTCATTTGCATCAAACCAAATCTGCTTAGTGGCAACACCGTATGCTTGGCGCGGTCGCCGCCCATCAATTCCTGCATATACTTGTAGAGTTTGGTTTTATGATCCGAAGCGTCCATATCAATAAAGTCCGCCACAATAATGCCGCCCATATCCCTCAATCTTAACTGACGGGCAATCTCTTCAGCCGCCATCCGGTTGACCTCGTAGGCGTTTTCTTCCTGATTATCGGCCATCTTGGATCGAATCCCGCTGTTAACGTCAATCACGTGTAAAGCCTCGGTATGCTCTACAACTAAGTAGGCTCCATGCTTCATGGGAACTACCCGCCCAAAAGAACCCCTGATTTGTTTGGCCACCTCAAAATGCTCAAAAATGGGGAGATTTCCCTTGTAAAGCTTTACAATTTTCTCCTTTTCGGGGGCAATGGTAGCAATATAGCGGCAAATCTCCTGATAAAGATCTTCGTCGTTTACGTGTATACTGTTAAAAGAGTCGTTAAGCAAATCTCGGACAATAGTGGTAGCCCGACTGTTTTCGCTGACTAAGCGTTGCGGAATGGTTCCCTGTTCCATCTTGGGCCAGGCATCTTCCCATTTTTTGATCAGAGAACGGAGCTCGGCATCCAATACGGCTGCGCGTTTACCCTCTGCAGCCGTACGCACAATGAGTCCGTAATTGGCCGGAAGAATACTGTAAATCAGACGCTCCAAACGACTTCGCTCTTCTTTTGAAGTAATTTTGGAAGAGAGGTTTATTTTTTTTGAAAAGGGTAAAAGCACCATATTTCGACCGGCAATGGAAACATCGGCCGTCAGCCTTGCTCCTTTGGTAGAAATAGGCTCCTTGACGACCTGCACCAAAATAGGACGCCCCTGTTTGAGTACATCGCTGATTTTTCCCTCTTTCGCCAAAATCTGTCCTAACTTGAGTTTGGCATACAACTCGGGGCCCCTCTTTTTAGCTATGATTTGCTGCGTAAAATAATCAATAGGCTCAAAACCAAGCCCCAGGTCTAAATAGTGCACAAAAGCATCCTTTTCCTGACCAATATCTACAAAAGCAGCATTAAGCGCAGGCATGATCTTTCGAACCCTGCCCAAGTAGAGATCCCCAACGGCACAATTATCATTAATCAGTTCTTTATTGAGTTCCATCAGCCTCTTGTTTTCAAGCAGCGCAATGGAAACTTCTTTGGGAGTAACGTCAATAATTAAATCTTTCTCCATATAAATACAAGAACCTAAAGCAGGAATAACCCCGCTTTAGGTCTTTAAGTACACACTAAGCACAACAAACGGTTATCTTTTCTTTTTGTGTCTATTCTTGCGCAAACGTTTTTTACGTTTGTGCGTAGCCATTTTGTGCCTCTTTCTCTTTTTCCCGCTCGGCATAATATTAAAAAATTATTTTACGGAACTTTTCACTTTGCCCATGAATACCTTGGCAGGCTTGAAGGCGGGAATAAAATGCTCCGGAATTACAATGGTTGTGTTTTTAGAGATGTTACGGGCGGTTTTTTTGGCGCGTTTTTTAACGATAAAGCTACCAAATCCACGAAGGTACACGTTCTTGTTGTGCGCTAAAGAACCTTTTACGTTCTCCATGAAACATTCAACCACTTTTTGAACGGCAATTTTTTCCATTCCGGTGGTTTTGGCAATTTCGTTTACAATGTCTGCTTTTGTCATAGCTGGCTTGATTTAAGGGGTTAGTTAATTTATTTGAGACGACAAAAGTAATCATATTTTTTAATACGCAACACGTTTTTGCAGAAAAACTTATTTTTTTAAAAATCTTGTCGGCCTAATAATCACTATCTTTGCATGGACATGACTATACATAATATATTAACTGATTGGTTTATAGATAATTCAAGAGAACTCCCCTGGAAATCGGATCAGGATCCTTATAAAATCTGGGTGTCGGAAATTTTACTCCAACAAACCCGGGTAGAGCAGGCAAAGCCTTATTACGAGCGTTTTATTTCGCTTTTCCCCGGAGTGGCCGACTTAGCCGCCGCTCCGCTTGACCAGGTGTTGCGTCTTTGGCAGGGTTTGGGTTATTACAGCCGGGCCCGGAATATGCACACGGCGGCCAAACAGGTGATGGAACTATTCGAAGGACGATTTCCAACTTCGGCCAAGGAACTGGCGTTACTTAAAGGGGTGGGACCCTATACCGCTGCCGCAATAGCCGCCTTTGCCTACGACGAACCAGTAATAGCTTTAGACGGAAATATTTACCGCATTTTTTCCCGCCTGTATGCCCATCCCGTTCCTATAAACACGCCTGCCGGACGTCGTGTCTTTAGCGCTTTGGCCCTCGAAGCCATGGGCAACACCCTCCCTTCGCTCTTTAATCAGGCCTTGATGGATTTTGGATCCGGCGTCTGTACCCCTCAGCCCAAATGCGATATCTGCCCCCTTGCTCCTCTTTGCAGCGCATTCGCCTTGGGCAAAACCGGTGATTTTCCCAGGAAGCGCCTCCCCAAGGCCCCGCGTTCCCGCTATTTTTACTACCTCCACATAACGCTGGGCAACAAAACTTTTATGCAACAGCGAACTGCAAAGGATATTTGGCAAGGCCTTTGGCAATTTCCACTCATCGAAACCCATCGGCACATACTTCCGGCTGAAACACCTGAACTCTCTGAGTGGCAGGCTATTTTTCAGGGACAGGAAGCCTGCATTACCGGTTGGTCGAATCTTTACCTCCATCGCCTTACCCACCAACTGATTCACGCTTATTTTTTGCGGATCACCCTGGATATGCCAAGCAGATGGCTTCTCGATCATTGCCTACAAATACCCTTGCCTGAAATAGATCAATTCGGCATTTCCCGGCTCACCGAAAAGTATTTATCCCAAGAGCCGTAAATTGTTTATTTTTGTACGATGCAAATAAAGCGGATGAAGCCTTGGATTTCTATTGTTGTGTTCCTTTTGGGAATCGGTTCGCTCAGCGCCCAGAAATATTATGTCTCTGATATCCGGATAGAGGGGAATAAACGTACCCGCGATCACATTATTCTCAGGCAATTGGAGGTACAGAAAGGCGATTCGGTACGAGTCGACCGTATCCGCCATATCCTCAACGTTTCAACCGAAAACTTAGAGAACAGCTCGCTGTTCAACTACGTATTTATGTATTACACCATCCTCGAAGAAGGAGTTGACAATATCGTACTCAATGTCAGGGTCGAAGAACGATGGTATACCATACCTATGCTCAACATCCGATACGACGACCGAAACTTTAGCGCCTGGCTCAAGAATCGCGACCTGAATCGCGTTAAATTAGAGCTTGGAGCACATGTCTATAACCTCTGGGGACTGGACCACAGAGTTACCGCAGGCCTGCAACTTGGCTATCAGCAGGCGATCAACCTTACCTATAAAAATATTACCTTGGATCGGAGGCAAAAACATTTTTTAACCTCAGGAATAAGCCTTCAAAAAAGCCATTATGCAGAACCGATGACAGAAGCAGACGCCCCTTTTGGAGTGAAAACCCCCGACCTTTTACTGACTCAAGGAGTTGATCTCTTTGTCCTCTATACTTTTAAGCACGATGTACGCACCACCCACAATATTTTACTTGCCGCCGACTATAAAAAGATCGCCGATACTGTTTTAACACTTAATCCCCATTATTGGGGCAACGCACAAAAGGAACGTGTAAACCTGAACCTTCACTATTTCTTTAGAAAAGACAACCGGAATTATATTGCCTATCCGCTTAAGGGTTATTTCTTAAAGATAGGAACACAGTTCTATGCCTCACAGGACTGGTCGGT
>WRJW01000107.1 GCA_009778375.1 Bacteroidota bacterium | reverse complement strand
AAGGTAGAGATATTCCGCTCCATCTCTTCTTGCATGGCGCCAAAAATGACTTTTTCGTTTTGCGCCCACAAGAGCGGGGTTGATAAAATAAGGGTAACTATGGCGGTAATGATTGTTCTCATATTATTAGGTGCTAATGGTTAAGGACGGGGTAACAGGGCTGGGGTAGTGGTTGGTTTGGGTTTACGCTGCAGTTCGACTTTATTTACAAAGATCATGGGAGAAATGCAGGTGACGGGAACGCTTCCAGATGAGGCTCCGCAGGTGCCGGTAAAGATTTCAAAATCATCTCCGGCGTATTCAATATTGGAGAACATGGACAAAGGGGTGCCAATCAAATCTACCCCCCGTACCAACTCGTCGGGGCGTTCGTCCACATAAATTCGATACACCTCTAAAGGGGTAACATTAAATGAGTTTGTGCTTGCCCTTCCAGTTTGGGTAAATCCTCCAGTTACCGATTTAAAGAAGTAACCGTACTCTTTGGATTGTTTTTTTGCCTCTTCGATCAACAAGGCGCGCAGTTGCTCCTCTGTTTTGGGATGGGTTGCCTCCACCACAAGGTTGGATTGGCGGGAGGTGGGGTCATATTCAAATTCTGCACGGGCGTGCCCGTTAGAGACAGGATGGCCGTCAAGGGCGGTTCGAGTCATTAAAAAGTGCTTGAGTATCCCTTCTTTAACCACTTCCACCCTTTCTCCGCGAACGCCCTGATCATCAAAAATATAATAGCCATTTAAGGCATTTTTTCCCTGATAATACTTAAGGGTCGGATCACTGTAAACACTGATTTCTTTGGGTAAAACGTATTCATCTATCATGTTTTTAAAGGTTTGGCCGTCGTTCTCGCTCTTCATTTTTTGCCCCTCGATCCGGTGCCCAAAAATTTCGTGGAAAAAGACACCGCTTGCCGAACCCGATAAGAGCGCAGGCCCCGTATAAGGTTGTACCAAAGGGGCTGTTTTTAATAGTGAAAGTTTGGTACTCAACGCTTTTATACTTTCTTCGACCTCTTTGTCAGCAGGGAGGTCAGAGGGAAAATAGGCAAAGTAACTTTTGTTGAGCGGTAGCGTCATTCCATCTTCTGCAGTTGTCTCTCCCGAAATGCTGATTAAGGCGTAGGTTCTGTTTTCGGCAATTTCGGCCCCCTCGGTAGAGACAAAATATTTTCTCCATATTTTAAAGGTCAGGCTTACCGTGCCGTTTACGACGTCGGGATTTTGGGTAAAAATAGCGCTGTACCTTTTGATCCGCTCTTTCCACGCATCCAAATCAAGGCGGACCAGATCGGGAGGTAAGGCCGGTTCAAAATATTTTTCTGCTTTGGCCGGTGTAAAGTCGGGGGAGTTGTCGGTTTGTTTGTTTTGGGAACCTGCCGCATCTTTGGCTTTGGCCCGTTCTAAAGAGGTTACCGCAAATTTGTATCGGCTGTTTACCTCTTCTCGAATGATTTCTCTAAAGGTTTCCACACCACCTGCTAACTCTTTGGGTAACAATATAGTTGGAGGGCCTTGAAACATGTTGGTTAATGTCCCGTTTTGCGCATCGTGAAAATTATCGAATTCAGGTGTGCCTATCCTGATTTGGGGGACAAAGAGGATTTGTTGGGTTTCGGATTCGGTGGTTAAGGCGCCCATATTGGCGCGAAGCGTTAGGGTGTTGTTGTCGATCACTCTGTAGTTCATGTAGAACGGAGGGTAATCTCCTTTTTTTAGCGTTTCCATTTGCGCTTTGATCTCAATTTTTAAAAGGTCAAGCATTTTGTCCTGTGCCAAAAGAGCAGACGGAATCAGCAGCATCGCGATGGATGCAAATTTTTTAAGGGTTTTATTCATAATAGGATGGCAGATAAATCATATTGTTTTTTGGAATTATTCCTAAAGATGGCCTTTGGTACCGGCTTTAGATTTGGTAAATTATGGGCACAAAGTTAAATAATTATATAGACAACGGATATATTCATTATTTTTGTGGGCAGAGAGAAATGGTATGTATAATTTTGATGAAATCATCGACAGACAAGGTTCGCATTGTGTAAAGATTGAGCGGATGACCGAGATTTGGGGCAGGAATGACTTATTGCCGCTATGGGTAGCCGATATGGATTTTAAGACGCCGCCCTGCATTATGGATGCGATCAAGGAACGCCTTAAACACGAGGTGTTGGGCTATACCTGTCCGCATGAAGGGTATTATGCGGCAATTATCCATTGGCTGCACAAAAGGTATGGCATGGAGGCACGCAAAGAACAAATTCAATTTGTGCCTGGGATCGTTCCGGGGATTAATATGACCCTGCACGCCTTAACCCAAAGGGGAGACAGGATCATCGTCCAGCCTCCGGTATATCACCCATTCAGGCAAGTTATTGAGGGTTCGGGACGGATTTTGGTCAACAATCCCTTAGTTTTAAAAGAAGACAGATTTTACCTCGATTTTGCCCATCTACGTAAGGTAATAAAGGGTTGCAAAGTTTTGATTCTCTGCAATCCGCATAATCCGGGCGGCAGGGTGTGGAGCGTAGAAGAGATGGAAACTTTGGCAGAAATATGCGCAAAACATGGGGTGATGGTACTCAGCGACGAAATTCATGCCGACCTGACCCTTCCTCCCCATAAACACCTTCCTTTTGCCATGGTCAGCCCTGAGGCCCGGGAAGCGTCCGTTACCTTTATGGCCCCCAGCAAAGCCTTTAATATGCCTGGATTGGTGGCTTCTCATCTGGTGGTCTACAACGATGTTCTTAGAGAAAAACTGTTTCACTACATCAGGTACAACGACTTGGATTTGGGCAATGTATTTGCCTTTTTGGGCGTCGAAGCGGCCTATAATCACGGAGCGTCGTGGTTGGAACAATTGCTGGTATATATTCAATCCAACATTGACTTTGTAGACCAATACCTGCAAAGGAGCATGCCCAAAATAAAAGCGATGCGTCCTCAGGCTTCCTATCTGCTCTTTTTAGATTGCAGGGAATTGGGCTTTGCCACTCCGGAGGCTTTAGACCACTTTTTTGTGGCCGGAGCCGGACTGGCCCTCAACAACGGTGCCCTCTTTGGCGAAGAGGGGAGGGGATTCATGCGGATGAACACCGCTGCGCCCCGTTCTGTATTGGAACGGGCGATGCGGCAGTTGGAAAAAGCATATAACACATTAAATTAGATGGCTATGGATACGACGTTTAAAAAGTACTCCTCTATCGAAAACACGTTTGATAAAGATTTCTTAGAGCAGGTTATGCTTGAGTGTTCTGATCAGCAGGAGTTTGTGGTACAGGAAAAGGTGCACGGATCCAATGTTTGCTTAGTAACCGACGGCACTTATGTCCGGTTTGGCAAAAGGACAGGATTTGTAGAGGCCGGAGAAAAATTTTACGACTACGGGTCCCTGCTGGAGCGCTACACGCCCCAAGTGGTGATGCTTTTTGCAGGGGTAAAGCAAAACTATCCCGAACTCCAAACGCTTACCCTCTTTGGCGAAATGTTTGGCGGCAAATATCCCCATCCTCAGGTCAAAAACGATCCCAAAATCATGCTGATTCAAAAAGGGGTCTATTATGCGCCCCAACACGAATTGTATGCCTTTGATTTGTACCTTACCATTAACGACAGCGGCCGATTTTTGCCGGTAGACGAAGCCAATGCCTTTTTGGAGCAGGGTCGATTTTTGTATGCCCAAAGCCTCTTTCGGGGCACCCTGGATCAATGTCTAAAATTTCCCAACGACGGTCCCAGTCAAATTTCGCAATGGTTGGGTTTGCCGCCCATCGAAGATAATATTTGCGAAGGAGTGGTAATTCGGCCGGTGATTCCCACCTATTTGCATAATGGAGCGCGGGTATTGTTAAAGAGCAAAAATGCGCGTTTTGCCGAGAAGAAGTCGATTAAAAAACGGACGCCCAAATTGTTTGTAGAGCCTTCGTACAGCGAGTCGCTCAACCGGTTACTCTTGGAGATCGAAGCGTATGTCACCGAAAACCGACTGAACAATGTGGTGAGTAAAATCGGGCAAATATCGGTACCCAAAGATACCGGCAAACTGATCGGATTGTTCAGTAAAGATATTTTGGACGATTTTCTCAAGGAACATTCGGGCGAGTATGCGGCTATAGAAAAGAGCGAACAAAAGGTGCTGAATAAGCACATTAACTCGTTGGCTACGAATTTGATCAAAGAAGTTTATTTTAGAGTGTGATCAGCATACTTTCTAAAATTTTGTTCAATTCTACTATTCATCATTAGGTTTAAACCCTATGGGACGGCGATTCTTTTTCAGTTGAGGGATCTTTACAGACAAGGCGCCGATAGCATCATAGATAGTCTCCAGTTCCTTGCCAATATCCTCTGACAGGTCATTTATCGCCTCAATATTTTCATTTATAGCCCCTGTATTGTCATCTGTTGCTCGTTCCAGTAATAACACCCGCTCTCTAAGATGGGAAATCTCTATGGATTGGGAAGCATGAGTAAGAAGGTACTCCCTAACAGCGACAAATGCTCGTAGGATACGCCGGTTCACTTCAATGGCGGCACTTGAGTTAAGCACACTACTCAACATAGCAACACCTAATTCGCCAAATGCAAAGGGTAGGTATTTTATATTGCCTCCTCGTCCTGTGTTCAAGATACCAATTTGGCATCTTGAAAGTTCGTCTTTTGTTACTGTGAACATAAAATCCTCACCCTCAAATCGTTCGATATTTCTCCTAACAGCCCGTTTCAACTGTGCTGTCTCCACTCCGTACATTTCTGCCAAATCAAAGTCAAGCATGACCCTACGCCCTCTAATCTCATAAATTTTGTTTTGTATCTCTTGTAGCTGAAGCTCCATAAACCTGTATTTTATGCCATTAGTTCAATCTCTGTGCCTTTTGATTACTCAATCGGCATGACAAAGTTAAAAACTTTT
>WRJW01000106.1 GCA_009778375.1 Bacteroidota bacterium | reverse complement strand
AACGACGGATCATGCGTACACAATATTCAGTTGGTATTTGACATGAATCTATTTACGGAAGAGGAACTTAGGCAAGTTACCACCGGAGCGTGCGTTGGTGTAGAGGGAGTGTTGGTGGCCTCGCAGGGGAGCGGACAGGCGGTAGAAATTTCTGCCAAAAAGATAGAAGTATACGGCAGCGCCGATCCCGATTCCTATCCACTCCAAAAAAAGGGACACAGCATGGAGTTTCTTCGAGAGATCGGCCACCTCCGTCCCCGTACCAATACCTTTGGCTGCATATTCCGGATTCGCCACGCTTTGGCCTACGCCATCCACCACTATTTTGACCACAACGGTTTCTTTTACCTCCACGCCCCTATTATTACCGCTTCCGACGCAGAAGGGGCCGGCGCCATGTTTCAGGTAACGACCTTAGACATAGACCATCCGCCTCATACCGATTCGGGAGCGCTTGATTACAGTCAGGACTTTTTTGGTCGTCAGGCTTCGCTTACCGTAAGCGGACAATTAGAAGGGGAGTTAGCTGCTATGGCTTTGGGGAACGTTTATACTTTTGGCCCTACTTTTAGGGCAGAAAACAGCAATACCCCCAGACACTTGGCCGAATTTTGGATGATAGAGCCCGAAATGGCCTTTTACGAGATTGAAGAGAATATGGATTTGGCCGAAGATTTTATCAAGTATTTGGTTCGTTATGCGTTGGAACATTGCACAGACGATCTGCGCTTTTTAAACGATATGTTTGACAAGGAGTTGATAGAACGTTTAGAAAAGGTGTGTAACACCGATTTTGTACGCCTGACTTATACCGAGGGGGTCGAAATATTAATAAAGTCGGATCAAAAATTTGAGTTCCCCGTTTCATGGGGCGTGGATTTGCAAAGCGAGCACGAACGCTACTTAGTCGAAACACATTTTAAAAAACCCGTTATCCTCACCGACTATCCCAAAGATATCAAGGCTTTTTACATGAAACAAAACGACGACGGCAAAACCGTCCGAGCTATGGACGTACTCTTTCCCAAGATCGGTGAAATCATTGGAGGTTCTCAGCGCGAAGAGCGTTACGATGTATTGATGGCGCGTATCCGCGAATTAAACATGGCCACCGACTCCTTATGGTGGTACTTGGACACCCGCAAATTCGGCACAGCCCCACACAGCGGATTTGGGCTGGGCTTTGAGCGGCTCTTGCTGTTTGTGACCGGCATGACCAACATTCGGGATGTGATTCCTTTTCCCCGTACCCCTAAATCGGTCGAATTTTAAAACCTTTTTTGCTATGCTCATCATTGGCATCGCCGGAGGGACCGGATCGGGAAAAACGACCGTAGTTAAAAAAATCATGGAACTTCTCTCCACTCAGGAGGTGGCGGTCATTCCTCAGGATGCCTATTACAAAGACAGCAGCCACCTCCCCTTGCAGGAGCGATTGGAGCTCAATTTTGACCATCCCGATTCCCTTGATTTTGAGTTGTTGGTAAAGCACATTAAAGAATTACGCAAAGGCAAACCCATCGAACAGCCTATTTATTCCTACCTTACCTGCTCCCGATCCAAAGAAACTATTCCTGTGGCGCCGGCTCAGGTAATTATCATCGAAGGAATTTTAATTTTCAGTTCCCAAGAGTTACGAAAATGTATGGACATAAAAGTCTTTGTAGACGCAGATGCCGACGACCGCCTCAGCCGCGTGATATGCCGCGACATTATGGAACGGGGCCGGTCGGTAGACAAGGTGCTGCAACGCTACGAAGCGGTGGTTAAGCCTATGCACCTCCAATTTATTGAACCTGCCAAACGCTACGCCGACATTATTGTACCTCAGGGAGGACACAATCAGGTAGCTATCGGCATGTTGCTGGCAACCATAGAAAAACACCTGAAAACCTAATAAACCGGTATGTTGCAACGGGAAAATAAAGCAGGCATCTACCTAACCTTATCGGTACACTTAGGGTTGCTGGTAATTTTTCTTTTGTACCAAATTCACTTTGAACTAAAACAGGAATCCGCCTTTGTATTGGACTTTACCAAACAGGAGGAATTGGAGCGATCGATGCAAAAAGAGCAACTAAAGGCCGAAGTTTCCGAGGAGTTGAATGCACTCTTTGCTTCTGGCCGCAGCGCCCTCCGCAATGTAGCGGTAGACGCCTCCGAACAGCGCAACCAATCCCTTAGAGACGACCGACATAACAATCCGTCTCAAGTCTACGACGAAGCCCGTGCGCTTCAGGCTAAGTTAGACGCCTCCCGCAAAGCCGCTCAAGCCTTTCAGGGCAGCGACGACGACATCTCCCCTCAAGCCATCGAACAGCCTCAAGCCGAAACCTATAAAGGCCCATCGGTACTCACTTGGAAATTGGAGGGTCGCAGAGCCACAAGCCTTCCCATCCCTGTGTATAAATGTTTGGGAGGAGGCGATGTAACCGTTGTCATTGCCGTAGATCCAAAGGGCTATGTGTTAGCGGCCTCAGTCGTTGCTGCTTTTTCCTCTTCAGATCCATGCCTCCGTGAATACGCACTCAGGGCCGCCAAAGCCTCCCGCTTTTCCCGCAACGACAACGCTCCTCCTCAGCAACAGGGAGAAATTGTATATCGATTTATCGCTCAATAAATGTATAACTTATGAAAAAAATTCTTTTTTGCGCATTAAGCATCTTGCTTACAATCGCTTGTAACCAATCCACCAACATGACCAACAATCCTTTGCTTCAAGAGTTTAACACTCCGTTCCAAACTCCTCCCTTTGATTTAATCAAAGCAGCGCACTACAAACCGGCCTTTATGGAGGCCATGAAACAACATCGGGCCGAGATAGACGCCATTATCAACAATCCCCAAGCCCCAACCTTTGAAAACTGCATTATTCCCTTAGATCACTCCGGCCTCTTGCTCGAAGGGGTATCGAATATCTTCTTTAACCTGCTGGAGGCTGACCGCAACAATGTTCTACAAGCTATTGCCATGGAAATGATGCCTTTGCTCAGTGAGCATTCCGACAATATAAGGATGGATCCTCAACTCTTTGACAAAATCAAAGCGGTATACGAGCAACGCGAACAATTAGCGCTTGATCCTTTGGCCTTGCGCGCCCTCCAAAAATTTTACAACGACTTTGTACGCAACGGCGCCAATCTCAACCCTCCCGAAAAGGCCAGAATGATGGAAATCAATGCCGAATTAGCCACCCTCTCGCTACAGTTTGGCGATCACCTGATTAAAGAAACAAATGATTTTCAGATGGTTGTAGATAATATTAGTGATTTGGCCGGACTGCCCGAAGCCAATATCACCGCCGCCGCCGAAGAGGCCAAGGCAGCCGGACTCGAAGGAAAATGGCTCTTTACCCCCAAGAAACCGAGTTGGATTCCCTTTTTGCAATACGCCCAAAACCGTACACTCCGCGATCAACTCTATAAAGGGTACTACCTGCGGGGAGACCGGAACAACGGGAACGACAACAAGGCGCTGATCCAAAAAATGGTAAACCTGCGCTTAGAAAAGGCCAACCTGTTGGGTTATCCCACGTATGCCTCTTATGTAATCGCCAACAACATGGCCGCAACACCCCAAAACGTATACGAGTTCCTCCACCGTCTTTGGACCCCTGCCCTCAAAGTGGCCAAACAGGAGTTGGCTGCCATGCAAACAATTGCCGACCGCGAAGGGGCCGACTTCAAACTCGAATTGGCTGACTGGTGGTATTATGCCGAAAAACTCCGCAAAGAAAAATACGATTTGGACGAATCGGAAACACGCCCCTACCTCCAATTAGAACAGGTACGGGACGGCATGTTTTATGTAGCCAACAAACTTTACGGCATTACCTTTGAAAAACGTACCGACATTCCCCTTTACCACCCCGATGTAGAGACCTTTGAAGTAAAAGAGGCGGACGGAACCCATCTTGCCATTTTATACTTGGACTATGCCGTGCGCCCCGGAAAGAGCGCCGGAGCGTGGTGTACCGGATTCCGCAATTACCTCAAAACCGAGGAGTCCGAGATACTTCCCTTGGTGTCGATAGTCTGCAACTTTCCACGACCCATCGACAACAACCCCGTGCTTTTGAGTTGGGACGAGACCACGACCCTCTTTCATGAATTTGGGCATGCCTTGCACGGCTTCTTTACACGAGGCGATTACCGCCGCATTGCCGGAGATATTCCCCACGATATGGTAGAATTACCCTCTCAAATTATGGAAAATTGGGCCGGAGAACCTCAAGTCTTAAAAGCATACGCCAAACACCACCAGACGGGAGCCGTAATGCCAGACGCCCTGATTCAAAAAATAGCCAACAGTTCGCTGTTCAACCAGGGTTTTATGATGGTGGAATATGTAGCGGCTTCGCTGCTTGACTTGGACTGGTACACCCTTACCGACTCTTTTTCGGGAGACGTTAACGCCTTTGAACAAACATCTATGGATAAGATAGGCTTGATTAAAGAGATTATCCCCCGCTACCGATCCACCTATTTTTCCCACGTTTTTGACGGAGGATACAGCGCCGGATATTATGTATACCGATGGGCAGAAGTTTTGGACTCGGACGCCTTTGACGCCTTTAAACTATCGGGAGACCTCTTCAATAAGGAGTTAGCCGCTAAATTCCGCAAATATATTTTGGCCGAAGGAGGCTACGACGACCCCATGGAACAGTACAAACGCTTCCGCGGACAGGCCCCCTCCGAAGAGTCGCTGCTCAAAAAACGCGGATTGAAATAATTTACTCCATCAACTTCTTATACTTAAAGCGCTTGGGTGTTAAATCGCCCAGGCGTCTTTTTTTGTTCTCTTCGTATTCCGAATAAGATCCTTCAAAAAAATAAACAGACGAATCGCCCTCAAAGGCAAGAATATGGGTGGCAATCCGGTCTAAAAACCAACGGTCGTGGGA
>WRJW01000105.1 GCA_009778375.1 Bacteroidota bacterium | reverse complement strand
GCGCTAAAAAATCGGGATCTTTAAGGAAGGCGGGTTGGGCTAAAGGCAATCCATGTTCCCGGGCATAAACGGACACTTGGGATGGATGCATCCTTTGTCCCCGCCCCGAAGGTTTGTCGGGGACGCTTACCACCCCCACAATATTGTACTTTCGCGCAATGAGCGTTTGCAGAACACCCAAAGCAAAACCGGGGGTCCCCATAAAAACGATGCGCGGATTGGGGTTCATTGCTGAACAGTGTTTTTGCTAAAGATGGAATTGAAAAATTTTTTAATTACCTGAATATAAGCGTCTGTATTAAACAGCGAAGAATCGGTGGTGGCTTTTCGGGTAAGAAAAATGCCGATAGGTAAGAGTACGGCAGAAGAGATGATGGCGCCCATAGCCGGAGAAAGAACGCCGTCGGTGGCTAATTTTTTACCGGATATATCTATAACCCAATATATTACAAAGAAGAAACAAGAGATTATCACAGGCATACCCAGACCTCCTTTGCGGATAATGGCGCCCAAGGGGGCGCCGATGAAAAAGAAAATCAGGCAGGCAAAAGAGAGGGTAAATTTACGAAACCATTCTAAGGAGGTTTTTCGCAAGGGAAATATCTCGCGATTATATTCGAAAGAAAAATTATCAAGTCGGCTTATTGCAGCATCCAATTTTTCGGTACTCCGAGATAATGACTGCATTTCCTCTTCGATATCACGGTAGGGAGGAATAGAGTCTAAGGGGAACAGGCTGTGCCTGTTCCGGGTGTAAAGGGTATCAAACTGCCGGCCATGGCTAAAGATATCCAAAGCAATAAACCGCGTATAAAAGAGGTGGTGGATTTCAGAGAGGATAATAGCTAAAGAATCCCTCCGTTGCCCCAGGCTGACAAGGTTTTGAGCCATGATCTCATTTCCAAATCTGTCGTCATCGGAGCGTTTAAAGCCGTAATCGTTAAGCGAAATAATGGCATCCTGTTCGTCAAACTTAGTCCGCTGCATTACAAAAGAGGTATCTAAGATGTTTTTTCGTTCTCCTTCTTGATAGCGGTATCCGTGGAAGAGCCTGAATACAACATTCTTTTTGTCGGCTGTGAGTTTTATGGATCCCGAATCAGCAAGGGTAATGCACACATTTCCTTTGAGGGCCGAATGGTCGTATATCATGATTCCGTACAACATGCCGGTTTTCTTATTCCGCTCGTCAATTTTGAGGGTATAATTGTCGATCCCGTTATAAAAAATGCCGGTAGGTAACTTTATCTCTTCTCGGGTTTGGCCGATATCTGCCCTAAGCGCATATATTTTTTTGTAGGCTAACGGAACAAGGTTGTTGGCGGCAAAAAAAGCGGCAATACTAATGACCACGGCAATCAGCACTAATGGAGTCAGGATGCGCCTTAGGGAAATGCCTGCAGCTTTCATGGCCAGCAATTCGTTGTTTTCTCCAAAAGTACCCAAGGTCATGATAGAGGCTAAGAGGGTAGCTAAAGGGAGCGAAATGGGAAAGATGGTAGACGTACCCCACATTAAAAATTCAAGGATAACACCCAGACCCAATCCTTTTCCTACCAATTCGTCAATGTAGAGCCACAGGAATTGCATGATGAGGATAAAGGTGACAATAAAAAATGTCAGAAACATTGGCCCTATAAAGGACTTGATTGCCAACTGATCTTGCTTCTTTATTATCATGTTGTCAGGCGGTGGCTTGTTGAATGATGGATTCAACGGCAAGGCTTAGTCCGTTGGGATCCTTGCCGGTGGCGGTGGCAAAGAAAGGCTGTCCGCCGCCCCCGCCCTGAATCAGATTAGCGGCTTTGCGTATGATGTTACCTGCATGAATGCCTTGAGCAACTAAATCGTCTGTGACCATAACGGATAATGCCGGCTTGTCGTCTGCCATATAACCTGCAACAAATAACGTGCCTGTTAACTCGCTGCGCAGGGCCGTTGCTACCCGACGGATCACTTCGGGGAGGAATGAATCCCTTAATACCATCACGTTAATCCCGTTGATGCATTCGCTCTTGCTTTTAATAACCTCTTTCAGGCTTTGTACCCGCTCGATCAGGGCTCGCTCCATTTCTTGACGGAGGCTGTCGTTTTCCTGAAACATCTTGCGAATGGCCTGAGGCAGGTTTGGGTTGTTGTTAAAAATGGTTCTGATTTCGTGAAGCTGGTCAAAAATATGGTCGATGATTTTTTCGGCGGCAGCTCCCGTAACTGCTTCGATCCGGCGAACTCCTGCGGCAATAGCCCCCTCGGTCAATATTTTAAAATAGCCTATACAACCGGTGGCTACGGCGTGGATGCCTCCGCATAATTCTGTAGAATCTCCAAAGTTAACGACCCGCACCATATTGCCGTATTTTTCGCCAAAGAGGGCGATGGCACCCATTTGTTGAGCCTTTTCAATGGCTATGGATCGGTGCTCGTTACAGGGAATATTCTGACGAATCAGCCGATTAACTAAATGTTCTACTTCCCGCAACTTCTCTTTGTCTACTTTTTCGTAATGCGAAAAGTCAAAGCGAAAAGATTCGGCACTTACCAAAGAGCCTTTTTGTTCGATATGGTTACCAAGAATTTTACGCAAAGCGTAGTGTAGCAGATGGGTGGCGGTATGGTTGTGGGCAATGGCCAACCGGCGATCGGTATCAACCCGAGCAATAAAAAGAGCTTCGGGGTTTTGTGGAATCGTTTCCGACAGGTGAATGGGCAGGTTGTTTTCTTTTTTGGTGTCGATAATCGGGATGAGTTCGCCTGCAGGATCGATCAAACTTCCCGAGTCTCCGACCTGACCTCCGCTTTCGGCATAAAAGGGAGTGACATTCAATACTATTTGGTACATAGTCTTCCCTTTGGCTTTTACGCAACGGTAGCGCAGAATTTTCGCCTCGCACTGTGTAGTGTCGTAGCCAACAAATTCCGTGGGTTTATAGGGGTGTATTTCTACCCAATCGCTTTCTTCTGCCGTACACGCATTCCGGCTCCGTTCTTTCTGTTTTTCCAATTCTTTTTCAAATGCCTGAGAGTCAATGGTAAATCCCCGCTCACGAGCCAGCAACTCCGTCAGGTCAATCGGAAAACCGTAGGTATCGCAGAGCATAAAAGCGTCGGCGCCCTCGATGACTTTTTTGTCGGAAGCGGTTAACATCAGGGAGTCCAACAACCGAATGCCGTTGGCCAATGTCCGCAGAAAGGCGTGTTCTTCTTCTTCGATTACTTTTTGGATCAGGCTCTGGCGGGCATTGAGTTCGGGAAAGGCGCTTCCCATCTCATTAACCAATGTGGGAACTAATTTGTACAAAAAGGGTTGCTCAAAAGAGAGAAAGGTATAACCGTAGCGCACAGCCCTGCGCAAAATACGGCGGATTACGTAACCAGCTTTTACGTTGGAGGGTAACTGACCGTCTGCAATGGAAAAACTTATGGCGCGGATATGATCGGCAATGACGCGCATGGCCACATCGGTCTCATGGTGCACTCCGTACTCTTTTCCGCACAGGTTTCCAATAGCTTGTATCATTCCCTGAAAGACATCGGTGTCGTAGTTACTCTGCTTTCCCTGCAAGGCCATACAGAGTCGCTCCAGGCCCATTCCGGTGTCTACGTGTTTTTGCGGCAGCGGCTCCAAATCGCCGTTGGTTTTACGGTTGTATTGGATAAAGACTAAGTTCCAAATCTCAATGACTAAAGGATGAGCGTTATTTACTAAGCTGGCACCGTCTATCTGTTTGCGTTCCTGATCACTGCGAAGATCAATATGAATCTCGCTGCAGGGGCCACAGGGACCGGTGTCGCCCATTTCCCAAAAATTGTCTTTACGGTTGCCCATCAAAATGTGTTCTCTTGGCAAAAAAGCGCCCCATAACTCCAAAGAGTCATGGTCAGCCTCCAGATTCTCTTTGTTAGAACCCTCAAAAACAGTGGCATATAGTCTTTCAGGGTCTAATCTGTAAACCTGTACCAACAACTCCCATGCCCATGAAATAGCTTCTTTTTTGAAATAATCCCCAAAACTCCAATTGCCCAACATTTCAAACATGGTATGGTGATAAGTGTCGCGACCGACTTCCTCCAAGTCATTGTGTTTTCCGCTCACTCTCAGGCATTTTTGACTGTCTGCAATGCGACGATGGCTTGGAGGGGTGTTGCCTAAGAACCACTCTTTGAACTGGTTCATTCCTGCATTGGTAAACATGAGCGTAGGGTCGTTTTTAACCACCATGGGGGCCGAAGGGACAATGATATGCTGTTTGTTAGAGAAAAAATCAAGAAAGATTTGACGAATTTCGTTGGCGGACATGTTAAATATTTTACCGCAAAAGTAGCGTTTTTAATTAAAATATGTAACTTTGTCGTTTGAAGATTGTGCAGTCCCATGCTTTCTAAAAAGAAATATAGATTTAACCCCAAAACTTTAGCCTACGAGCTACATCGAACGCCCTTAAAGGTCTACTTTTCCCGCGGCTTTTTCCTCTTTTTATTGACGGTTGCAACGGCGGTTGGATATTATGAAATTTATACTCATTATTTAGGTTGGGAAACCCCTAAATCTTTGTCATTAAAACGTGAAAATAGTGCATTAATGACCAAGCTTGATATGGTGAGTCGGCAGATAGGAGAGGCTGACGATCGGTTGGATCAACTCAAAATGAGAGATAATCAAGTATATCGTCCGATTTTTGGTATGGAAAACATTCCCGATGAGATTCGCAACGCCGGTTTTGGAGGGGTAGATCGGTACACTCATTTGGAGTATTCGCGGAACGCCCGTTTTTTGATAGATATAGCAAGTCGCTTTGATCAGATCTATAAAAAAACAGGCCTTCAATCCGAGTCGTTTGACCATGTAGAGCGGATGGTCGCTCAGACCGACCAAATAGCTTCCAGCATCCCCTATATTTCTCC
>WRJW01000104.1 GCA_009778375.1 Bacteroidota bacterium | reverse complement strand
TCATGTTACACCTCATCTTATTTGGCCCCCCCGGCGCAGGCAAGGGCACACAATCCAAACTGCTTATTGCTACCTACAATTTAGTACACCTCTCTACCGGAGACATGCTGCGCAGCCACTTAGCCGCACAAACGCCGCTGGGACAGGAGGCCGCCCGCTACGTCCATCAGGGGCTTTTAGTGCCTGATCAAGTGGTGATTGACATGATTAAAGACCAAATCGAATCCCGTCCCGACGCCAACGGATTTATCTACGACGGATTCCCCCGCACCTTGGAACAGGCGGCTAAATTAGATGAACTGCTCGCCGCCCGCGGCCAACAAATCAGCCTGATGATTGCCTTGGATTTACCCGATATTATGATTCATGAACGCATGCGTAAAAGGGCCGAAATAGAGGGTCGGTCAGACGACGCCAAAGACGACGTTATTGCCACGCGGATAGCCACCTACCACCAAAAAACCAAACCCCTGCTTGACTATTACAGCGCCCAAAACAAGTGTGTAAGGGTAGACGGTGCGCCGGCCATCGAAGAAGTATGCACAGCCACCTGCCGCATAATCGACAGACTCTCCGCACCGCATGAGTGATTCCAATTTTGTAGACTATGTGCGTATCTTTTGCGCCTCAGGCAACGGGGGCAAAGGCTCTATGCACCTCCACCGCGAAAAATATGTAGCCAAAGGGGGGCCCGACGGGGGTAACGGAGGAAGAGGCGGACATATTATCCTCAAGGGAAGCCCTCAGTATTGGACCCTCATTCACTTGAAATACCGTAAACACATTCGGGCCGAACACGGGGCTGCCGGTAGCGGAAACCTTTGTACCGGATCCGACGGTCGGGATATTGTTTTGGACGTACCCCTGGGTACCGTAGCCCGTAACGCCGAAACGGGGGAACTCCTATTTGAAATCACGCAAGAGGGAGAAGAACAAATACTCTGCAAAGGAGGACGGGGCGGCATGGGCAACGCCTTTTTTAAAAGTTCCACCCTGCAAACGCCCCGATTTGCCCAGCCCGGAGAAGCAGGAGTAGAAGGCTGGTTTATATTAGAATTAAAATTGTTAGCCGACGTAGGCTTGGTAGGATTTCCCAATGCAGGAAAGTCAACCCTGCTCAGCGTGGTTTCTGCAGCCCGTCCCAAGATTGGGGATTATGCTTTCACCACCCTCGAACCCAACTTAGGCATTGTACCGTATCGGGACGACAAATCCTTTGTTATGGCCGATATTCCGGGCATAATAGAGGGGGCGCACGAGGGAAGAGGATTGGGGATCAGGTTTTTGAGACATATCGAAAGAAATTCCCTATTGCTCTTTTTAGTCCCGGCAGAAAGCCCTGACCCTGCCGCAGAATACCAAATATTGGTCAACGAATTAGCCCAATACAATCCCCAACTCCTGAATAAGGCCCGACTTTTGGCCATTTCCAAGTCCGATATGTTGGACGCCGAATTGGAGGCACAGACTAAAATACTGCTACCCAAAGATATTCCTCATGTTTTTATCTCTTCTGTTACCGGAAAAGGAATCACCGAACTCAAAGATATTCTTTGGGAAATACTAAATCAAGATGATTGAACAACTGCTCCACTTAGACCGCCTCCTCTTTTTGCTGATTAACGGGGCCCATGCCCCCTGGTTAGACACGGTAATGCAGGGGTTGTCGGCATCCTATACATGGATCCCTCTGTATATATTGCTGCTCCTTCTCTTTTTCCGATCCCTGTCGTGGAAACAGGCATTAGTGGCCGTAGGAGCACTGTTGCTCTGTTTTTTATGTACCGACCGGACTTCGGTATTGCTCTTTAAAAACTTAGTCTGCCGTTTGAGGCCCAACTATGAACCGACTTTAGAAGGGATGGTGCACCTGTTGGAAAGGCAGGGAGGACTTTACGGCTTTGTATCGAGCCATGCGGCCAACCTCTTTGGCCTGGCTACCCTGAGCACTTTTATTGTACGAAAAAAATGGCTGACCTTACCCCTCTTTACCCTTGTTTCTTTAATCGGTTACAGCCGCGTCTATGTGGGCAAACATTATCCGCTTGACGTACTCTGCGGCGCCCTGCTGGGCATACTCATCGGATGGTTCATCTATAAACTCTACACGTATTTATGCTCCTTATTCTTGACCACTATTCCACCCAACCGGACTGGAACTTAGCCGCCGAAGAGTATTTGCTTACCCGCTTTGGCGACTCCTTATTCCGGTTGTGGCGCAACGCCCCCTGCATTATTGTGGGGCGTCACCAAAACACCTGGGCAGAGGTCAACGTACCCTACGTACAACAACACCATATTCCCGTAATCCGCCGTTTAAGCGGGGGGGGGGCGGTATTTCACGATTTGGGAAACATCAACTACAGCTTTATGGAACCCAAGCCCCAAGGCGAAGCGACCGCCGGAACATTCCACCGCTGTACCCGTCCCATTTTGGACGCCCTCAACCATATAGGCATTCCCGCCTGTCTGTCGGGAAGAAACGACCTTATTATTAACGGAAAAAAGTTTTCCGGTACCGCCCAATGCCAGATGCAGGGACGTATTTTACTGCACGGCACCCTCTTATACACTTCCGTTTTGTCCCATATTGGCCAAGCCCTCCAAGGGCCGTGCACCAAGTTCAGCAAAAAGGCCGTACCCTCTACTCCCTCCCCCATCTGCAACATCAGCAGCCACTTGAACAACGCTTTGCCCGTAGAACAGTTTATGGATTATTTGGCCGACTATATGGGCAGCCGCTATCCCAATATGCAACCTTATACCTATACGTCCAAAGATTTGGCCGCCATTCAGCTCTTAGCCGATTCCAAATACGGTACCTTTGCATGGAACTGGGGAGAAGAGCCGCAGTATGCCCAACAGATGGAACTCAAAACCTCTTCAGGAAACCTGCAACTCCATTTTGACCTTAATTTTCAGGGCCTTATTTCCCGTATCCGTATTTATGGGGACTATGTAGCCCCCATCGACAGGGAGGTGTTAGAGGCATTGCTGATTGGTTCTCTTCCGGATAAAGAAGCTTTGATGAGGCTGCTGCCATAAAAAAGCGCCCCGTTACCGGAGCGCTTTCATTATCTTGTTAAGTCGTTATTTCTTCCTCATTTTTTCTTTGGCCTTAATCAGTTGCTCTTTCAAGATGTCCACGCAGAGCGAAACCGACTCTTCAAAAGTTTCGCAATGACGCTCTACCACAATGTCGTGGCCCGGAATCTCGACGCGCATGGATGTTTTTTTGTTTTGGTGATCCGGTACAAGGCCCAGGGTAACGTGTACGGCCATAAGTCCGTCAAAGAATTTGTCCAACTTGGCCACTTTTTTGTTGATAAAATCAATCAATTTTTTGTCGGCGTCAAACTTCACCGATGTAATGTTAATGTCCATGATTATATATTTAAGGATTGATGATTCAATAGAGGCTTACCCTACAAAGATAATAAAAAAATCTATTCGGAACGGGGATGAAATTGTTTATGCACTTTTTGCAGCGTCTTAAAATCGCTGTGGGTATAGATTTGGGTAGCAGCAAGGGAGCTGTGCCCCAACACCTCTTTTATGCTGAATACGTCGGCTCCGTTATGCAACAGGTGGGTGGCTAAGGAGTGCCTCAGGCGATGGGGAGTCTTGCGGCCGGGAATCCCTTGAGCCCCGTCCAATACGGCATGCACCATTTTGTTTACATAACTCAGAGGCAACTTGTTTCCCTTAGTGGTGACAAACAGGGGAGCATCAACATGCAGCTCTTGCTCATCGACCTGACTCTTTCTCCCCTCCATAAATAGACGTAAATCTCGAACAAGCGCATCCGTCAGAGGCACCTCCCGGGTTTTGTTGCCTTTACCCCTTACCCGCATCAACTTTCTCAAAAAATCAACATCCGATACTTTTAATCCGGTCAATTCTGCCCGGCGGATACCCGTAGCATAAAGGGTATGGATCACTACATGCGCCTGAAACTGCATAGAATAAGAGGAGTCAATCGGACTGTCCAACAGATGATTGAGCGCAGATTGAGCATAAAAATCGGGGAGTGGCTTTGACGCTTTGGGTCGGGGCAGGCCGGTGGCCGGATTGGAAGACGATAAACCCTGCCTGCTTAAAAAGCGATAGAAACTGCTAATCGCCGACAGATGCAACTGCACCGTGCGGGGACTAAACTCCTCTTCCATCATTTTGGCCATATACGCCCTGACCATGGAGGGAGGCATATTCGCACACGCTTTCTCTTCTTCTGCCCCCGCAAATCTAAAAAAAGAGGTAATAGCCTGTGTATAAATAGCCACCGTCCGTTCCGAATAGCGCTTTTGTTCCCTAAGGTATTTAGTAAAGAGATGCAAATGTGTCATAGCTTCCTGTTAGCGCCTGCTAAGATACAAATATTTCTACTATTTTTTGGTTATTACGAAATTTTCGTAACTTTGCGAAAAAATCGTAGAACACGTATATGAAGATAAAAAAACTCACCCAACAGGAAGAAGAAGCCATGCTGATTGTCTGGAAGACCGGAGGCGGTTTTATCAAAGACTTTATCACGCATTATCCCAACCCCAAGCCTCCCTATACTACGCTTGCTTCCATCATTAAAAATCTGGAACGCAAGGGATTTGTACAAAATACCCGATTCGGGAACGTGAATACATACCGCCCCGTCATCCTGGAGGCCCAGTATAAATCCGGTTTTATGTCGGGCTTTGTAAAAGACTATTTTGCAAATTCCTACAAAGAATTGGTGGGCTTTTTTGCCGAGGAAGAAAAAATTTCACCCAAAGAGTTGAG
>WRJW01000103.1 GCA_009778375.1 Bacteroidota bacterium | reverse complement strand
ACCAAATAGACAATCGAAACGTAGGGAATATTCCCGTTGGTACTCAAGCCTATTTCGCAGGTGCGGCTGTTGGAGTAACCCGTTTTAATCCGCGCCGCCTCTAATTGGGGGCGGAGTTTGCGCAAGGCATAGGCGTTGATTTCGGGATAGCTAAAACCTCGATCTCCGGCAAAACCGCAACAACCTACCTCTTCGGGCGCCAATACCTGAGTAGCACAGCGGCGCGCCAACTGCAACAGGAGCGGGGCCAATCCCATCTTGGTCATGGTACAGGTAGTGTGGATGGCAATGGGCGTATCCACGGAATGGAATTGAAGGCGATCTACTAAGAACGTCTCTATAAATTCCACCGGCTCGTACAGTTTCATCGATTGAATCTTGTCGCGCATCCGGTACAGGCAGGGGCTTTGGTCGCAAAGCACCGGATAGCGTCCTTGCTCCGAAGCCTCCCACAAGGCGGCCTCCAGTTCGGCCGTTTTACGGTCGGCAATATCGGGCATACCTTTGCTCTCCCAAATCGTGCCGCAACACATCTTTTGCATCCCTTTGGGGTAAATCACCCGATAACCGGCCTTATGCAGCAGCCCTTCCATCTTGTCGACCAAAGGCATTTTATAAGGGCTCTTTTTTTCTATGCCCATGGTTTGATTGATGCAGGAGGGAAAATAGACTACAGCAGGAGACTCGGCATCGGAAGTCGTTATTTTCCTTTTTTTCTTTTTGTAGCTTTTTGGCAAAGAGGGAGTCCACAAGGGAAATCCAAAACTGTGCACAAATCCGCCCACCATCCTTACGCCCGAATCGCCTATGACCGAATGTACCATACTTGCTCCCGTTAAGGCCAAACGCAACGCCGATTTGACCCCCGAAAAATGGTTGGCTACCGCCTGCCCGGCTTTCCAGCCTAAACTCCCTTTAAGGTTGCTGGCTTCCCGAATGTGGTGGGTCAGGTGGCCGGTGTTGATCTCCATGGGACAGGAGGTGGCGCAGAGGCCGTCTCCGGCACAGGTGGCGTTGCCCCAATATCTGTAAAGCCTCTTTAACTCCTGCAGGCGTTCCCGCTCTTCTGACGATTGCGATAAACGGGTAATTTCGCGCTGCAACACAATTCTTTGACGGGACGAGAGCGAAAAACCGGCCGTCAGGCAGTTGATTTCGCAAAAACCACATTCGATACATTTATCGACTTCGGGATCAATAAGGGGCAGGGGTTTAAAATATTTGATGTGGCAGATGGGGTCGTCGTTAAATATCACTCCCGGATTCAGGATGCCTTTAGGATCAAACAGTTCTTTAATCCGCTTCATCACAGAAAAGGCTTGAGGGCCCCATTCGCGGAGGACGAAAGGAGCCATATTCCGTCCCGTACCGTGCTCGGCCTTGAGGGATCCGTCGTATTTATCTACCACTAAGGCAACTACATCTTCCATCAGCGCCTCGTAGCGAAACACCTCTTCGGGAGAATCAAAGGACTGATTTAAAATAAAATGGAAGTTCCCTTCGAGGGCGTGCCCGTAGATAACCCCGTCGTGGTAGCCGTGACGCTCCAATAGAGTTTGTAAATCGGCAGTGGCCTGGGGAATATCTTCTAAGTGAAAAGCCACATCTTCAATCAAACAGGTCGTGCCCGGAGGGCGCATACCGCCTACCGATGGAAAAATGCCCGATCGGATGGCCCACCAAACTTTATACGCTTCGGCTTTAGCGGTAAAGGCATAAGGGGCGACCTTTTCAAAAGGTGTCAAGATCCGGTTTAACTTGGCTATCTGTTTTTTCAATGCTTCTGCTTCCATCGCTTTGGTCTCTATCAACAGGGCGGTAGCCCCCTCCGGCAGCGTTTTTAAGGAGTCCGGCATACCGGCCCTGTTTTCTACCGACCTAAGGGCTTTTCGGTCCAAAAGTTCTACAGCCGTTACCGGCCCTTTTTTAAGCCCCTGCACCGCACGGCACGCCTCTTCTATAGAGGTAAAATAGACCATTGCGCTGGCTTGACAGGGCATATCGACCTCTGTAGTCAGGGTCGCTTCTGCCAAAAAGGCCAAAATCCCTTCGGAGCCTACCAAGAGGTGGGCCATGATGTCAAAAGGATCTTCAAAAGCAAGTAAGGGGAGGAGGTTTAATCCGGTAACATTCTTGATTCGATATTTATAGAGTATCCGTTGCTTCAGTTCCTTATTAGCCAACACCTCATCTCTTAATTGCTTTATACCCTTAAGAATATGGGGATGTGAAGTTTCAAAGGAGGAGCGAGAATCGGGATCAGAAGTATCGAGCAGCGTTCCGTCTGCCAAAATCATGCGGGCGCTCACCATTACCTTATCGCTGTTGGCATGGGTCCCGCAATTCATACCCGATGCGTTATTGATGATAATCCCTCCAATCATGGCCGAATCTATAGAGGCAGGATCGGGGGAAAAACGACGACCCAAAGCCTTGAGCACCTCATTGACCCGCTTTCCGGTAATCCCGGGCTGCAAGGCAATCTCTTCGCCTCCGTCAATCAGTCGATACCCATCCCATTTATGGGCCGCCACCACCAAGACCGAATCGCTGATCGCCTGACCCGACAGGCTGGTACCTGCCGCCCTAAAGGTCAGGGGCACCTCCAATTCATTAGCAGTTTTTAAAATGGCCCTAACTTCCTGCTCCTTTTCGGGAAAAAGAACCGTATCAGGCGTCAAACGGTAAAAACCGGCATCCGTACCCCAGGCCAAGCGTCGTAACTCGTCGGTAACCACCGAAGCATTGGGCAATATTTGCCT
The DNA here is from genome assembly GCA_009778375.1 of Bacteroidota bacterium. GTDB lineage: Bacteria > Bacteroidota > Bacteroidia > Bacteroidales > UBA932 > WRBG01. The sequence continues at coordinate 2,002 of WRJW01000103.1, read as the reverse complement.
CATCTTGTGTTGAAACAGCAACCTATTTTCTTGCATCGCTCTTTAATTTTAAACATCAAAAGTAGCGAAAGTATCTGATTTTATCTATATTTGTTTTTTTGAAACCTGATTAATATATTGATATGTATTGCAAAAGACTTTATTATCTCTTGATTTTTACACTTGTGTACAGTTTGACCATCGCCCAAACCCAACCTGCAAGTTATCGATTATCATCGCCCAATCAGCAACATGAAGCGATTATTTCCCTGATCCCGACACTCTCCTGGAGCATTCTCTCAGGAGGCCAAACCCTGTTAGCTCCCTCCCAAATCGGACTGGTATTGGAAGGGGGCGAAGTGCTGGGCGCCCATCTGCAAATCATTTCTGCAGACCAAAGCTCATGCGCCTCTACTATTCCGGCGCCCCTGTACAAAAAGGCCATGGTCAAAGCAGAATATAATCAATTAAAACTGACGTGTAAAGGCGATTGGGGCCTGATATTTAGAGTTTATAACGAAGGCGTTTCCTATCGATTCTTTACCGCGCGCCAAGGTAACTTAACCGTTACAGACGAAATCGCCCAGTTCAACTTTCCGGCTGATCATTCCGCCCTCTTAGCTTACACCTCTCCAAGAGCCGACAACCGCTTTGCCGCTTCGTACCAAAGCCTCTACACCGCCGTCGCCCTCTCGGAGAGCGACCCCGATAAAACCGTTATTTTACCTGCATTAGTTACCGTTTCCGAATCCACGCACCGGAGGGTGGTTATTACAGAGGCGGATCTGGAGCATTACCCGGGGATGTTTCTCCAAAAAGCCGCGCAGGGATACGGATTTACCGCCCTCTTTCCGCCCTATCCAAAAACGGTAAGCTATCATCCCACCCGCAAACAGGAAAGAGTTACCGGAGAGGAGTCCTTTATTGCCAAAACTTCCGGAACGCGGGAATTTCCCTGGAGGGTCATTGCCCTGTCGGATCAAGATGCCTCCCTGTTGACTTCGGATCTCATCTATGCCTTAGCCCCGGACCCGGACCCCACCCTCTACCCCATTGCCCCTGCCAACACTCCTCATACTGCGCCGCAAATCCCCTGGATTAAACCGGGCAAGGTAGCTTGGGACTGGTGGAATGACTGGAGAATCTACGGCGTGGACTTTGTGGCCGGCATCAATACCCAAACCTACCAATACTACATTGACTTTGCGGCGGACAACGGATTGGAATATGTGATTTTAGACGAAGGATGGTCGCCTCCTCCCACCGGCGACGTCATGAAAATTATCCCCGAAATCGACCTTCCCAAATTGATTCGATATGCCGACTCCAAAAACGTAGGACTGATTCTCTGGGTCGTTTGGAATGTATTGGACCAAAAGTTAGAAGAAGCCTGCGCCCACTACGCCCAAATGGGCATCAAAGGATTTAAAATCGACTTTATAGATCGGGCCGACCAAAAAGCGATTGAGTTTGTCCCCCGCGCCTGTCTAATGGCTGCCAAATACAAACTCATTGTCGATTTTCACGGCGTATCCAAGCCCACCGGACAACCGAGAACCTATCCAAATGCCCTTAATTTTGAAGGTGTTTACGGATTAGAAGAACTTAAATGGTCTAATCCCGATATGCCCTTTTACGACGTTACCTGGCCTTTTATCCGCGGTTTTGCCGGTCCTGCCGACTACACCCAGGGCGCTATGAAAAACGCCGCCAAAGACGTCTTTGCCAACATCTACAACGAACCCATGAGCCAGGGCACCCGCTGCCACCAGATAGGGAGTTATATGATCTTTGACTCCCCCTTATCGATGCTTTGCGACAATCCTTCCAATTATAAAAAGGAACAGGAATGTACCGATTTCATTGCCCAAATTCCCACCACTTTTGACGAGACCGTTGTGGTCGCCGCAGCGGTAGGGGAATACATCGTCATGGCCCGCCGTAAAGGCAACGACTGGTATATAGGAGGCATGACCAACTGGACGCCGCGAGATTTGGAACTTGACCTCTCCTTTTTGCCTGT
>WRJW01000102.1 GCA_009778375.1 Bacteroidota bacterium | reverse complement strand
ATCTTTTCCATGGCAATCTCTTCCTGCGCCAGTGCATCGTATAAGCCTCCCATACTTTTTAATTTAAAATGACGCATCAAAAAATTCAGTACCTCGTCGTTGAGTTCCATCTTCCAGTTTTTCATACGACGTTCCAGCAACTCCTTTCCCAAAAGCTCCTTTTTTCCTTCGTATTCCCGCAATTTTTGCCGAATCTTGGTTTTTGCTTTACCGGTCGATACCATATTGAGCCAGTCTACCGAAGGACGTTGATTCTTGGAGGTAATAATTTCCACCACGTCTCCGGTATGTAATTTTTCCCGAATCGATACCACCCGATTTTCTATTTTGGCGCCGCTGCATGTAAGACCCAAATGGGAGTGGATGTCAAAAGCGAAGTCCAATACCGTAGCTCCGGCCGGCAAACGACGGAGGTCTCCCGTAGGGGTAAAGACAAAGACCTCGTCTATTTTAAATTGAGAAAAGTATTGTCGGGTATCGGGATCGGGAGTTAAGTCAGACTGCAAGAGGCTACGGAGCCTATCTAACCACCCCTGTATGGCATCGGCCTTTTTCAAACCCTTGTACGACCAATGGGCTGCCATACCAATTTCGGCAATGGCGTCCATACGTCGGCTGCGAATTTGCACCTCTACCACCCTCCCCTGTTTATCGGAAACAGTGCAGTGTAACGACTCGTAGCCATTGGGCCTTGGCTTGGTAATCCAATCCCGTAAACGCCGAGTATCGGGCGTAAACAAATTGGTAACCATGGAATAGACCTGCCAGCAAATCTTCTCTTCTGTTGCTTTGTCCGGTGGGGTTTCTAAAATAATCCGAATCGCCAGAATATCGTATACCCCCTCAAAACCAACCTGCTGTGCCTGCATCTTTTTCCATATCGAATAGGCGGTTTTGGTTCGACTTTTGAGCTCATAGCGATAACCAGCCTTTTGGAGTTCGGCCTCAATCGGAGTTATAAAAGCAGCCAATGCTTCTTTGCGCGCCCCCACCGATGCTTTTAATTTAGCCGTAATATTTTTAAAATCATCCGGTTCGCTATATTGAAACGCCAACTCCTCCAATTCGCTCTTTAGGGCATACAAACCCAACTGATGGGCCAAAGGGGCATAAAGCATCAGCGTTTCGGTGGCTTTGCGCAATTGCTGCGATTTAGAAAAAAAGGTCAAAGAGCGCATCACTTCGAGCCGGTCGGCCAATTTGATCAGCACCACCATAGGATCGGTGGAATAAGCCACAATCAATTTGCGGTAATTGTCGGCCTGCAAACGGGTATCGTTGGGATTAATGGTCGAAATCCTGTTAAGTCCCATTACCATGGAGTAAACTTCAGGGGCAAACTTCTGCCTGACCTCAACCAATAATTCGGGGTGTTTGCGGGTCGCTTCGTGGAGGAGTACAGCCAGAGCAGCCGTAGAGGGGAGGCCAAGCTCTTCCGTCACAATAGCTGCCACAGAATAGGCATGATCAATAAAAGGGGCTCCGTTTTCCCTCACTTCCCGACCCAGGACGCGCTCCGCCAACCGGCAAGCGCATTCCACCTCTTTACGCTCTTCGGGCGTATTGGGTACGCGAATGGTATGCGGCGCATCTCTCATGGTGGCCAAAGGTAGCCATTTTGGACAAAATTTTATAACTTTGTTGCGCTCATTGAATAATTTTTAAACACCTTATTAATTTCCATCCGACATGACTTCAATTAACCATTTAAAAACAAGCGTAATTGCTACAATCTTACTGTTTGGCTCCTTGCAGGTAGCGGCTCAAACAGAAAGTAACAATCTTTATGAGTCCAAAAAGTATTTACTTGAATACCTGAATGATAATAATACCCTCCAGCGATTCGGACGCATATCGGACGCCATTTGGAATTATGCCGAGTTGGGGATGCAAGAGTTTAAATCGTCTGCGTTATTGATTCAAACATTAGAAGAAGAAGGATTTACGATTGAAAAAAATGTGGCAGGTATACCTACTTGTTTTGTAGCCACCTGGGGTTCGGGGGGGCCTGTAATAGGCATTCTGGGAGAATACGACGCATTACCCATGATCTCGCAAATGCCTTTGACTCCTTTTCAGAAACCATTGGTAGAGGGGGCTCCGGGACACGGATGCGGGCACAACATGATGGGAACAGCCGGAATTGCCGCTATGATTGCGCTTAAAAATACGATGGAAGCGTTTAAAATTCCCGGAACCATTAAATTTTTTGGATCGCCGGCCGAGGAGACCATCATAAGCCGCCCCTACATGGTTCGGGCCGGCGTATTCAACGGAGTAGATGCAGTGATAGACAATCACGCTTCCTCCAATTTTTCTACCGGTTACGGAGTGAATGGAACAGCGGTCATGTCGGTTCTCTTTACCTTTAAAGGAAAAACCGCACATGCGGCAGGCGCTCCCTGGAGTGGTCGGAGTGCCTTGGACGGCGTAGAAATCATGAATGTTGCCACCAATTATCTTCGGGAACACCTCCATTACACCCATCGACTCCATTATGTAGTCACAGAGGGAGGAGAAGCCCCTAATGTAGTTCCCGACAAAGCGACTGTTTGGTACTATATCCGAAACACCGACGAAAGATTGGAAGCGATGTACGAAAGGGTTGTCGATTGTGCCAAAGGCGCCGCTCTGGCGAGCGGTACCACCCTTGATACGGTACAGGTACTTACCGCTACGCACCAGAGACACTCCAACAAAAGACTGGCAGAAGCCATACAGAAAAACATCGAGTTGATTGGAATGCCTGAATGGTCAGAAAACGAGCACCGTTTTGCCAAAGAGCTACAAAAAGATTTGGGAGTCAAAGAAGAGGGATTTTCCACAGAAATAAGTGAACTGTCGCCCCCTCCACAAATTCAGGTGGGCGGAGGTTCGTCCGATGTGGGCGAAGTCACCCTTGTTGCGCCTACCACATCTATCAATTTTCCGGGCATTGTCCCCGGGGCTATCAGCCATCACTGGTCAACGGTCACCTCCACATTCGGCAGCGCAGCCTGGAAAGGGCTAAATGCAGGAGCAAAGGCCATATCGGCTTCTGCCCTCGATCTGCTCACCAGCCCAAACCTTCTGGAAGAGGTGCGAAAAGAGTTTGACGACTACCTAAAAGAGCATCCCTTTAGATCATTCCTCCCGCTCGAAGCGCAGCCTCCGTTAGAGATGAACAAATCTCTGATGGATAAATACCGCGATGCCATGATCAGCATGCAGGTTATAGAAGATTAACTTTTTACTCTTTGCTCCAAAGCATACATCAAATCTCGATGACGGGCCGCTTCCAAAAAATTCAGGGCCTTAGCCGCATCTTCCATTTTGGTGCGTTCCAACGCAATAGCATGTTTCAAATCTTTGGGACTCATGTATTTCCATACAGGATCTTCTAAAAGAGCCGGTTGGGATTCTCTATCGTTTCGGTACTCCATCATAGATCGAATCCGGCCTTCGATCTGTTTGGGCTCTATGCCGTGCGCAGTGTTGTAACGAGACTGTTTGTCGCGGCGGCGGTTGGTTTCGTCTATGGTGCGCTGCATCGAGTCGGTAACGGTATCGGCATACATAATTACCCGTCCGTCCACATTGCGGGCCGCCCGACCCGCCGTTTGGGTCAAGGCGCGCTCCGAACGCAAAAAACCCTCTTTGTCCGCATCCAAAATAGCCACCAATGAGACTTGGGGCAGGTCTAATCCCTCGCGCAAAAGGTTCACTCCTATCAATACATCGAACATGCCCCGTTGAAAATCCTCCAATATCTGTATCCGCTCCAGAGTGTCTACATCGGAATGGATATATCTACATCGTACTTCTATGTTTACCAAATATTTATTCAACTCTTCAGCCATACGTTTTGTCAGGGTGGTGACCAAAATCCGTTCGTCTTTTTGCGCACGAACCTGAATCTCTTCGAGCAGATCGTCTATCTGGTTTTGAGTAGGCCGCACCTCTATGGGAGGGTCTAACAATCCAGTAGGACGCACTACCTGTTCCACGATTAATCCTTCGGAAGCCATCAGTTCGTAATCCGCCGGCGTAGCGCTCACAAATACCCTTTGCCCGATGATCTGTTCAAACTCTTCAAAAGTAAGGGGACGGTTGTCGGCGGCTGCCGGCAAACGAAATCCATACTCTATCAATACCTGTTTACGGGAACGGTCGCCTCCATACATAGCCCTCACCTGAGGCAGGGTGACGTGGCTTTCGTCTATCATCGTCAAAAAATCTTTGGGAAAATAGTCGATCAAACAAAAGGGACGGGTGCCCGCCGACCGACCGTCAAAATAACGGGAATAATTCTCAATACCGGGGCAATATCCCAACTCTTTGATCATCTCCAAATCAAACTCGACCCTTTGTTTGAGTCGTCCCGCCTCCAAAGTTTTCCCCATCTCTCTAAAATATTCGTATTGGCGCATCATATCGTCCTGAATTTGCCCAAGGGCGCCATGCATCCGCTCTTTGGTAGTCACAAAGTTATTGGCCGGATAAATCGACACCGACTCCATCGTCTCCTGATCGGAACCAAAGAGGGGGTCAAAGCGCTCCAAAGACTCCACCTCGTCTCCCCAAAAGATAATCCGGCAGGCGGTATCGGAATAGGCTAAATAGACGTCAACGGTATCGCCCCTTACCCTGAAAGTACCCCGTTTAAAATCGGTTTCGGTGCGCGAATAGAGGCTGTCGACCAAGGCATAAAGGAGTTTGTTGCGTCCGATTTTTTGCCCTCTTTTGA
>WRJW01000101.1 GCA_009778375.1 Bacteroidota bacterium | reverse complement strand
TGCCGTAAGCAGCGCAAGCCCAAATAAGAGGCGCTTAACCTTTATCATTTTTAATCGCCCGAAACCACGGAAAAAGTGCTGCCGGTTATTTCCAAACAAACATCCGAAGTAATATTCAGATTTACATCAAATTGCAAACCTCCCCCGTTGTTGTTAAAGATCGCGTTCCCCACCGTTTGCCCGGGAGGAACCGTTACCGAATACCAGCCGTTGGCGTCAGCCGTAACCACCTGCCCGGGCCACCCTCCAAAGGTGTCAAAATCAGGAGCGCCACCCCATGCATAGATCGCCATTTGGCCGCCCCATTCATCGGCAGGCTGTTTCCATCGGATGGTAATCGACCACTCGTCGGCCTGTACAAAGGTTCCGGCAGTGAGGTCAACCTCATACTGGGCGTTTACCGTGGGATAGGGCAAATCGTGCTGACTTCCACTGTTATTATTGATAATCAAGTGTTGATCATATCCGGGAGGAATAGTAACGGAGTACCAGCCATAGGCATCCGGGGTCATCAGGGTACCCGGCCACCCTCCGTGGTAGCTGTTGTCGGTTCCCCACGAATAGAGGTATAGGGCATCCCAATTTCCGTTTACCACTTTCCATTTAACCACCTTGGGACCGGTAGAAACGTCTCCGGTATTCAAATCAACATACAGAGAGGTATTGCCATCGGGATTGTCGATCAGGTTTGTTTGCTGACCTTCATTATTATTGATAATCAGGTGTACTTCCCCTTCGCTCGGTACATCTACCGAGAAAGATCCGTCCGCATTGGGGGTCAGTTTTCTCCCCGGCCAGTCGCCGAAAAGTTGAACGTCGTCGCCCCAGGAGTAGACATACATATCGGTCCAACTTCCGGCAACTACCGTCCAACTCACGGTAATCGGAGGGGTCCTGAAAATATCTCCCGTTTCTAAGTTCACATACAAATCTACATCTTCGGCATTTTTGGCGGGAATGTTTATTAAATCGAGTTGCTTTCCGTCACCGTTGTTGTTGATGATTAAATTGGCGTTAAATTTGTAGGGGATGACAACAGAATACCAGCCGTTGATATCAGAGGTAACCAAAGCGCCGGGCCAGTCGCCGAACAATTGGGAATCGCCCCAAACGTAAACGGCCATTTCGTTCCATCCTCCTCTGTAAACGGTCCAGCGAACCGTAGTAGGCGCCGGCAAAGAGGAGGTGATCGATTCGACATTGGAGTAAACCGGTTGGGCACCCCCCGATGCTTGGGCTGCAATCCTAAAATAGAGCGTCGCCGGATCTTTCTTTCCCGTCTCGCTATTATAGGTGCCAAAATCATCTACCGCCCATCCATACAACTCCGCGGCGCTCAGGGCGCGGAGGCAAATATCCTCACCCAGTATGATCGATTTGAAGGATCCTACTATATCCTCATTATCAGAAATCAATAGCACATAACTAACCGGAATATCTTTGCCAAAATTGGCGCGGCTCCACGTGAGCACGGTGTAGTAAAAGTCGGGTAAATCATCGGTGATTAGAAAGTTTGTGGCGCCTTCTATCGAAAGCACAGGCGCTACCGGAGCTCTTTCTTTGTCGTACAATTGCTCCGGATCGTAGCTGCATGAGGTAATGATCGTCAGGCAGGCAAGAAGAAATAAACTTATCTTTTTCATATCGTTATTCTTTAATTAATTAGCGTTATTCAATGATGCCTGTTTCTGCATTAAAGTCAAGCACCACCTTTTTGTCGGCAGGTACAGGAATGCGTTCCTGATCGTTGCCGGCACCTCTGTACACAATGACGCCGTCCATGGGAACAAACTCCATTTTCCACCAGTCGTTGCCCACCGGCGCAATATCCGAAGCGGCGTAAATTCGCAACTCGCCTGCCGCAATGGTAGTAGCCACCATGGTCTTGCCCTCCGTTACAAAGGGATAGGTAGCCGTATTCCAACCGCCAAAGCAGTCGCCCATACCATACACCTTTGCAGGCTCTACCGATATTTTACCTGTTGTCATATCCATGTAAACCATATACATACCATCCTCTTCTACAAAGGCGTTGCCGTCGGCGGTATAAAATCCAAGGTCTTCGCCTAAGCTAAAGAAATCTCCGTTCCATTCGCGTTTGGAGCACCATTTGAATCCGTTTCCGGCGGTAATATAGCGGACGCACCAGAAGTGGCCGTCAAAACTGTGCACCGGCGTCATTACGGCTACCTGATCCGAACCCCAGTTCCATCCTCCAAAGTCGGATCCAATCATATACATCGTTTCGGGATAAGACCCGGGAACATTATAGGGTACTACCGACACCGAAACGGTATTGGAATAGACTTTGGCGGGAGGGATCGTTACGGTCGGGTTTTCTAAGGCTACGGTGGCAACAATACGCATGATTATAGATACTTTTACTGGTAAATCATTGGCACCCAATCCATTGAAATAATTTATGGCCCATTTGCTCAAATCGGTGCAGGAGAGGGCTTTTAGGTACACGTTGTTCCCTATGGTCAAGGTATGGGCATCGGAAAAGGAGGCATTGTCGGCCATTTCCAAAGAGTATTCGACCAGCACATCGGGTCCAAAATCGGACTTTGACCAGCTCAAAACCATAGGTACCAAGTTAATGTTGGATTCGTCAATGGTAATGTCGGTAAAACCTTCGCTTTTTAATACCGGCGGCGTAACCTCGTTGGTCGACTTGACGTACATTTTTTCTATATCGGTTTCACAACGCGTGAAGACCATACAGAACAAAGCCAAAAGAGGAATATATTTTATTGTCTTCATCTGTTTAATAATTAATAGTTAGGATTTTGTTTTAGCGTGGGATTGGCCATCAGGTCCGAAGAGGGAATCGGATAAAGGTTGTAATGGGCACTCATCGACCGACCGTTGCGGATGCCGCCTTTCCATTCCCAAATATAGTTTGAACCGGTAAACATATTAAAACGAATCAGGTCGGTACGGCGGTGCCCCTCCCAGTAGAGTTCAAATCCTCTTTCGTTCAAGATATCTGTCAAGGTCACCTCCGAAAAGTTACCGAAATCGTGGTCGGAGTTGCCAAAGGCTCTTTCGCGTACTTTATTCAGGTATCCCAGCGCCAAATCGGCAGAACCGCCTCCTCCTCTTTTAACTGCTTCTACATAAACAAGGTATACCTCCGCAAGGCGAAAGAGGGGAAAATCGTTGTCGGCAAAGGTAATATGGGATCCGTATCCCCAGTTTCCGTCGGCGTCAATCCAAATATTGCGCCATTTGTAGGTAGCCAAGCCCTCTTTATAGTCTATGGCGTTTTCGATCGATGGGGTCTCGCCTACAAATAAAAAGCGTTGGTCGCCGGCTTCAAATTTTTGGGTAAACTCTTTTCTGGCCCGATAACCGCTCCAATTGGCATTGTCCAAGATGCCGTAATGAAGCAGGGTGCTTGCATAAGTCGCCTGATAATCATTGTTGGATCCGCAATTGACTAAGAAGGTGGCTCCTCCGTAGTTGCGGGTACGTTCTCCGTCGTAATTGATCGAAAAGATGACTTCGGGATTGTTGAGGTTGTTATTGGCCAAAAAAAGTTGCTGGTAATCATTTTTTAGGGCATAGCCGGCATTGATCACCTTTTCGGCATAATTTACGGCTTCGCTGTATTGAGGGGCGCCGGTGTAGACTTCTGCATTCAGGTACAATCTGGCCAATAAGGCCCAGGCAGCCCCTTTATCGGCGCGGCCGTATTCGTTGGCGCGCGCCTCTTTTAAGAGGTTATTGTCAGTAATATCCTTGAGTTCAGACGCTACATAATTAAACAACTCTTTGCGGCTGATTTGTTCGGGTAAAATATCCATTTCGGAAGCTTCGGTTACAAAGGGAGGATTCCCAAAAAGATCCATCAATACCCAGTATTGAAAAGCGCGTAAAAATCTCGCTTCTGCACGAAAATAGCCAATCTCGCCCACCTCTGTGGCCGTAAATCCTTTTCCGTTGACAATTTCGGGAGCGGCGTTACGCAAAAATTCATTTACGTACATAATATTCATAATGCATCGGTTATACATCCCTTTGGTAAAGGGATTTTCCGAAGATAAAATCATGTTGTTCATCCCCGGGATTCCTTCGTCTTGCCATATACAATGGGCTTCGTCCGTAGGAAGCTCCTGATGGTTAAAAAACATCCGTAAAAAGTCGGCATACTGCCCCTCGTCCAAACCGGAGATATCGGGCTTCCCGCTCGGTCCCTGATTACCGGACAAGGCGTTGGCTGCGTAAACTTTAACGATCGCGCCTTTAAAGCCCTCAAAAGTGCTGTATACATCTTCTCCGGTTGTTTCGTTTTGGGGAAACCGGTCTAAATCGCCGGTGCAGGAGTACAAACCTGCCCAAAGAAGGGCGCTCGAAGTCACTAAGGTGAATATGTTATTCTTTTTCATGATCATACTGATTAAAGATTAAAAATTAAGATTCAGCCCTAAACTGAATACCCTTGGATTCGGATAAAAATTCCCGTCAATGCCGTTGGGGATTTCAGGCTCTACCCCTTTGTATTTGGTGAGGGTAAAGACATTTTGTGCGGCAACATTGAGAGAAAGGTTGAGTATGTGGGCAATCCGGCCAAAATCATAGCCGATTTGGAGGTAGTCCATTTTCAAAAAGGAGGCGTTGCTCAGGTAATAGTCCGACATCAGGTTTCGGTTGTAAAACTGGGTATTTTTAATGTCGTTCACGGTATTCATCAAAAAGTTATTGGGATTAAAGACCTGAGA
>WRJW01000100.1 GCA_009778375.1 Bacteroidota bacterium | reverse complement strand
GTAGAAGTCCCGGTGGCAGCGGCCGCTTCGTACATTAATCGGTGAATCCCGTTTATGGCTTTGAGGGCATTGTCGGTATTAAGGAACATAATCGCTTCGTCCACATCCGAGGTAGAGGTGGTTTCGAGGAAGTCTTTGCTGCAGGCACTCAAGCCCAACAGAATGGTGGCAAAGTAAACAAATATTTTTTTCATAATGGTATCCTTTAAAGATTTATTGTAAGGCCAAGGGTAAGGGTTCTGGAGGGACTGAATCGATTCCCGTTGTTGTCGTAGCCGCTAAGGCTGTAGTTTGCATTCATCCCTTTTCGTTTTGTACTCATAAAGACGTTGTTTCCGGCTGCGTATATGCGTAATTGTTTCATGCCGATTTTTTGAATCCAGTTTGAGGGAAGATCATAAGACAGGTTAATATTAGTCAATTCCAGCATGTTGGAGCTAATGAGCCAACGTGTGGAGCGTGCTCCATTCAAACTGGCTGCCGTAGTTCCGTCGTCTAAACGCGGGATATTGGTCTGTTGCCCCGGCGCATTCCATCTACCCAGCAAATCTTGGTGCAAAGCCGAATTGGGTCGGGTATTGGGAGCCATGAGTCCGGCATAAATAAAGTCGTACATTTTTCCGCCCCATTGATAGCTGAACAGCAGAGAGAGGTTGAAATTTTTAAACTGAAAGGAAGTGCCCAAGCCACCGTAGAGTTTGGGCATGGAGCTTCCCGACCAATCTTCTTTGGCTTGATTGATGTCGGTGGTAACCAATACGCCATCAATGGTTTTGGTGTTGGTGGCATCTTCCATTGGGAGATACAGACAATCCCCTGTTTGGGCGTCCACTCCTATCCACTGCAGTAGCCACCAGTCGTATTGAGAATGTCCTTCCTGTACCCGTTGAAAACTGTTGTTCCGGTTAAACGGATCTATGGGAAGTTGGGTGATTTTGTTTTTGATGGAAGTGACGTTGGCATTAATACTCCACAGCAAATCTTTCTTACGCAGTATTTCATAGGTAATTTGCGCTTCGATTCCGGCATTATACATGGTGCCGGCATTCATGTCTTGAGCGCTCATTCCGGTAGAAGGAGATAAGGGGATAGAAAAGAGTAAATTGCTTGATTGTCGGAAAAAGTATTCGAAAGATCCGTGCAATTTGTGGAAGAGGCTAAACTCAAGGGCGGCGTCATAAGTGCTGTTTTTTTCCCAGCTTAAATTCCTGTTGCCCAGCGATGATTGAACATATCCGGGCTCATTGGCGTTTTGGGAGAGTTCGTAAAGCGCCTGCCACGTGTAATAACCGCCGATGTTTTCATTCCCAACTTCTCCAAAAGAAGCGCGCAACTTTAATTGGTCAATAAAGGTAAGTTGTTGTATAAACTTTTCCTGCTCTAACCTCCAGGCAGCGCCCACAGACCAAAAATTCCCCCAACGGACGTCTTTATAGAACCTGGATCCTCCGTCTCTTCTGAAAGATCCGGTGAGCATGTATTTGTTGTAAAAATTGTAATTGAGCCGAGAGAAGTAGCTCTCTAAATGGTGCTCGTTGGTATAAGAACTGGGGGTAGTGTTAATATTGGCATAATTGCCAAATTCAGGATTTCCGGCAAAACTTTCGTCTTTTTTGGATGCTGTAAGGTAATTATATTCATAATCATAACTTTCGTGTCCCAACAGAAGGTCTATATTGTGTTGTCCAAAAGAGCGTTCCCAGGTGAGTAACTGGTTTAGGGTCCAGGAGGTAGTAAAACTGTTGGTTTTGGTTGCCGATCCAGTATTGCCTTTTTCGGGATAGACAATGGCAGAAGAAGTGGCCAAATAACTGTTTGCATTTACAGAAGCATTGAGGGCCAATTTAAAATTGTTTAAAAAAGAGAACTCTACGTAGGGTTTGGCCGTGATCATGTTTCTTTTGTATTTATCAATCCGATCTCTGAGTTCAATGGCCGGGTTATTTCCGGCCGCCAAATCTCTTTTAGGGATGTTCAAAGCTCCGTATCCAACCCCAAAATCGTAACGGGGATTTCCGTTGTCGTCTAAAATATAACTCCCGTCCTCGGGATTATGGAGGTGAATCGGGTAAATCGGGCCTAAAAAACGGGTGAAAAGAAAAGGGTTACTGTTGTTTCCCATGCCTTCGTCCTGATTGCCTCCCGAATACGACATATTGGCCGACAGGTTAATACCTGCTTTTAACCATTTAGTAACCTGTGAATTAATATTTGTTCGAGCAGAATAACGAGCGAAATTGGAACCAATAATATATCCCTTTTCACCGGTATATCCAAAGGAGGCATAATAATCCGTTTTATCGTTTCTGCCCGAAATGGAGAGCGTATAGTCTTGGCGATAACCCAATTGTTGTATTGCTTTTGTCCAATCCAAGTCGTCTGCCCAAAGGAGTTTTCCAGTGGGGTTCACTTTTCCGTCTATTCCTACCACCTGATTTTTGGGCAGGTTGTAGGGATTATAGGTAAGCTGGTTAAATAGGTTATTAGAAGCCTGTTGGGCTGCTTGTTCCGGGGACATGGCATTTTCGCGAATCGATTTGTTTCGCATATTCTCCCAATAAAGTTCCAGATAATCATTAATCCCCACGCGGGCGTATTCAGGAATCTCTCTCGACGTAAAACCATTGGAAAGCCTGAATTGAATTTCGGTTTTTTCCTGCTTTCCTTTTTTTGTGGTGACTAAGACGACTCCGTTGGCAGCCCTTGATCCGTAAAGCGCCGAAGAAGAGGCGTCTTTTAAGATAGAGATGCTTTCGATATCAGCAGGATTTATGCTGGAAAAGGAGCCGGTATACGGAATCTGATCCAGAATAATCAGGGGACTATTGCTTGCACTGAAGGAGCCGACTCCTCTAATGCGAATTCCGGATTCCGATCCGGGTTGTCCATTGGCAGAGGTTAACTGTACGCCGGGGGCGATTCCTGCAAGGGCATTGGCTACATTGGTTACGGGACGTTGCTCTATCAGAGCAGAACTTACCTGATTAGCCGACCCCGTAAAGGAGGCTCGGGTCGTGGTTCCGTAGGCTACCACCATCACCTCTTCCAATGCAGTGGCATCGGGAGAAATGGTAATATTAACCACGCTCCGGTTGTTTAAAGGCACCTCCAAGGTTGTAAATCCTATATAACTTACTATAAGCACGGCATTGTTTGGGACGTTGTTAAATACAAATTTCCCGTCCATATCGGTATTTGTGATCAAACTGTTGTTGCCTTTAACAACAACAGTGGCAAAGGAAACAGGAGACCCGTCATCGGAAGAGGTTACCGTGCCGGTAACCCTTATTTGCGCTACGGCCGCATGCCCAAAGAGCACGGCAAAGACAAAAATGAGTATTTTCTTCATAAATGATTTTGGTTAAGGATTAAATTATCATACAACAAATATAGAGGAATTTACTACTTTTGCAAAAAAATCCCGTAATGATTACCTTGGACCAGATAAAAGAGCTCCGGCAACGTGAGGCCACGTTGAGGAGGTGCCTTTGACGTTGATAGCAAAATTATTGAAATAGAAGCAGCCACAGTGCGTTCCCAAGCCTCCGACTTTTGGGACGACCCTAAGGCGGCCGAGGTTTTTATGAAACAAACCTCAGGGTTGAGGTATTGGGTAGAGGCGTATCAGGCGGTAGCAGCCGCCTTAGACGATTTGGAGGTGCTCTATGAGTTTGCCAAAGAGGACGAGAGCGTGGATATTGATACGGAACATCAGTACCAAAAGACGTTGCAGTTGATAGAGGATTTGGAGATGCGCAATATGCTGGGCGAAGAGGCCGACAAGTTGGGCGCCATCCTCAAGATCAATTCCGGAGCCGGCGGTACCGAAAGTAACGACTGGACGCAAATGTTGATGCGGATGTATGTTCGCTGGGGCGAGCGCAATGGTCATAACGTTCATACTCATGAAATTACCGAAGGAGACGAGGCCGGCATTAAATCATGCACCCTTGAATTTGAGGGGGATTACGCGTATGGTTTTCTTAAATCCGAAAATGGCGTACATCGGTTGGTGCGCATCTCTCCTTTTAACGCTCAAGGGAAACGCCAGACCTCTTTTTCGTCGGTATTTGTCTATCCAGCTGTAGATGAAACTATTAATATAGAGATTAATCCGGCAGATTTAGAATGGGATACCTTTCGTTCCGGAGGTGCCGGCGGACAAAATGTAAATAAGGTAGAGACCGGCGTCCGGGTGCGCCATATTCCCACCGGTATTTCGGTAGAAAACACCGAAACACGGTCGCAGTTAGACAACCGCCAAAATGCCCTGCGCATTTTAAAATCGCATCTCTACGAAATGGAACTCCAAAAGAAGCGGGAAAAACAGGCTGAATTGGAGGGAACCAAAAAGAGAATCGAGTGGGGATCTCAAATTCGCAACTATGTATTGCATCCCTACAAAATGGTTAAAGATTTGCGCACAGATTATGAAACCTCTGATACCCAATCTGTATTAGACGGCGACCTGAATGCGTTTATGAAGCGTTTTTTGATGGAGCATTAAATTCTTTCGGTCGAGATTTATTTTTTTTCATCAAAATTTTGTTTAGTACATGACAAAATTTCGAATATTTGTTCTAACCATTTAAAAATCAGCGAAAAAAGTTGATATAATATTTGGAAAAAACCTTGAAAGTTCGTATCTTTATAGCTGAATATCAAAAAGTTATAATGAAAACGAAAACTCT
>WRJW01000099.1 GCA_009778375.1 Bacteroidota bacterium | reverse complement strand
GAATTGAATCCAAAGCCAAATACATTTACAAAGAGGAGGTCAAACCACGATGCGATTTTGGGCAGGCCGGGAATAATGCCCCACAAAACCATCGCCAGCAACGCCACTGAAATCAAAAAGGTATAGACAATGCCTTTTCGATTAACGGTATATTTTTTGTAATAGTAGAGGTATGCCAAAGCAGGAATAGTCAATAGATTAAGCAGATGTACCCCCACCGAAAGTCCCGTAAGGTACGCAATCAATACAATCCATCGGTTGGCGTAAGGCTGGTCGGCCTGCTCCTCCCATTTGAGCATGGCCCAAAAGATCGCCGCCGTAAAGAGCGACGACATGGCGTAGACCTCCCCTTCTACGGCCGAAAACCAAAAGGTATCGGAAAAATTATAAGCCAACGCCCCTACTACCCCCGCAGCCAAAACCGCAATGGCATTGCCCACAGAGAGGTTCTCTTTTTTACGTTCCCATATCCTGCGTCCCAGATGGGTAATGCTCCAAAAAAGGAAGAGAATGGTGGCCGCGCTGCAAAGCGCGCTCATGGCATTGACCAAAACCGCCGCCTGCTCTTTATGGCCAAAAAGGGTAAAAAATCTGGCAATAATTTGAAATACAGGATTTCCCGGAGGGTGTCCGATTTCCAATTTATAGGAGGAGGCAATAAATTCTCCACAGTCCCAAAAACTGGCCGTAGGTTCAATGGTAGATAAGTAGGTATAGGCCGATACCATAAAGACCGCGACGCCAAGCCAAAGGTCTAATCGTTTAAATCGCTTTAAATCCATGAATAATGTATATGGTGTAAACGACAAAGATACTATATTTGCAGAAAAATTCAAAACGCCGTGCTTGTTTATTCTACCAATCCCCATCTTAACCTCCAACTCCAAGAGCAGCAGGAAGCGGAAACTCCGGCTCCTGCCAAACAAAAACTTTTGGTGGGCATCGACCGCAGGCAACGTGCGGGCAAACAGGTAACATTGGTATCGGGATTCACGGGGAAAAAAGACGATTTGGAGGCTTTGGGCAAAACCCTCAAGGGCAAATGCGGGGTAGGCGGATCGGTAAAAGAAGGTCAAATTATCATTCAGGGCGACTGTAGAGATAAAGTAGTGACCCTTCTCCAAAACATGGGTTATCAGGCAAAGAGAAGTAATTAATGGACAAAACGCAATTATGGGGATCTGAGGTCATCGAACATCCGTCGGGAACAAACGCCTCTATCTATACCATCCATCAAGGAGATGCCTACTCGGGCATATACAGTTTGCTCCTCCTCATGATCCTGTTGGTAGCCTTTAAATTCATCCGGCAATCTATGGTCATGATCATGCGTTGCTGTTTTCGTTTTACGCAGGCATGGAAAACTCAGGAGGACGTTTCGCTGGGAACCAGTCGGGTTATTCTTTTTATTATCAGCCTGCTCCATTTTTCCATCCTGAGCTTTCTTTTCCTGCAGGCTTACCGTTCCGATCTGGTTGCACACTTGGGTTGGTTGATGATACCGATAGTTGGAGTGGTATTTTACCTCCTGTATTTATGTAAATGGGGGTTATTAGCCTTGACAGGATGGTTGGTAAAACACACCAACGAACTTCGTTTTTTGGCCCAAAGTCCCCGCGATTATATTATTTTGGCCGCCATTCTTAGCCTGCCCCTATCCCTGCTCCCCCTGTTTTCGATGATTCCCAACACGGATTTTCTGCTTGGATGGTGTGCAATCGTATTGATTTTCTGTTTTTTATTATTTACTTTACGGAGCTTTCGTTTTTTTCTTCAACTGCGATTTTCTCTTTTCTTTTGGATTTTGTATCTTTGCTGCCTCGAAATAGCCCCTCTTGCGCTCTTATATCGCATATGGCTAATTGTTTAATAGATGAAAAACAAACACATACTCATCTCTCAACCCAATCCCAACGGAGGGTCTCCCTATACAGAATTATGCGAAAAACATGGATTTACGATTGACTTTCAGCCTTTTTTTCGTGTCGAAGGATTGAGTCCCAAGGAATTTCGGGCTCAAAAAGTTACCATTCTTGACCATACCGCCGTAGTCTTTACCGCCCGCACCGCTATTGATACTTTCTTTCATCTTTGTGAAGAGATGCGCATTGCGATCCCCGAAACGATGAAATATTTTTGCATATCCGAATCCATTGCCCACTACCTGCAAAAGTACATTATCTACCGCAAGCGTAAAATCTTCTTTGGTAAAGGAGACATTGCATCCGTGTTGGAGGCGATTGGTCATAAGCACAAAGACGAGCGTTTTTTGCTCGCCTTAGCCGACAACTACAAGCCCGAAATTCCCAAAACGTTCGAAAAAGCCAAGTTGAAGAGTACCCGTGCCGTATTCTACCGTACCGTCAACAGCGACCTCACCAAAATCGACCTGCATAAATACGATATGCTGGTTTTTTACAGCCCTGCCGACGTTAAATCGCTGCAGGAAAACTTTCCCGATTTTAAACAGGACGATTTGATGTTTGCCACTTTTGGCCCCGCTACAGCTAAAGCCCTCAAAGCAGCCAAATTTAAAGTAACCGTAGAGGCCCCCACTCCTGAAGCCCCCTCTATTACCCGGGCCCTAATCCTTTACGTAGAGAAATTAGAAAAGACCAAATAAATGCGTTTTGCCCCTCATCTCAGTTTGTTGGCAATCCTATTCTTCATGGGCTCCTGCGCCAGAGACCTTTCCTGTTATCGCGATATGATTGTTGGTTACTGGGTAGAGCAAAGCTTTGACGGGCAGGATCCTGTTACCAACCTTAGGGGCGTATACCGGTTTGAACGGGCTGCAATATATCCGGATGTAAGCATCATCAGGATAGTAGACAAGGGTGACGAGGGGAGCGGGATTGACTCGGTACAATGCCAGTACGATGTGTACTGCAAAACGTTGACCATTGATCCCGCTCTGATGACCCGAGAGGTGTTCGAGATTTTAAAGTTTAGCGACAGTACACTCCGACTCAGAACTGCAGAGCGGGAAATCACCTATAAAAAGGTCAGTCGCGAAAACGTCAACGCCGAGCGTATCCGAGGCCTTTGGCAAATGAGTAGCAGCAGCGATCCTTCTCTTCTTCCTCTTCGCATCCGCTTTGAAGCCGGCGGACACTGTCTGTTCAATGACAAGGAGGGCACCTACCTTATATTCGACACTTTTTTAATGACATCGGGCGCCTCCTGCTGGGAGGTTAACTTTAGCAAGACAGCAACAGAAGAAGAGAAAAAAGAAGATGTCTATACCACAATGAACTGGAAGTCCATCGTAGAGGAAAACGGCCGGACCATTACAAAGACTTTGACTTTTACGCTGGTAGACGAAGGCAAACCTTAATCATGGCCGTTTTTCCAAAAAGTTTGCGCAAACTTCCGCCAAAGAGACAAGCCAACCTGCATCAAAACGGACAGGTAATCTTTCAGTACCCTTACAAACTCTTTTACCTTTTACGCCCTGCTCCTGCAGGAGCCCATTCCGGATACAAAATCATCGTATCGGTTCCCAAACGAAGCTTTAAACGCGCCGTGGATCGCAACCGGATTAAGCGACAAATGCGTGAAGCTTTTAGATTAAATGTCAGCGTTTTAAATCAGGAATTAATTACCTGTAACGCGCAAATTGATCTCCTTTGCCTATATTTACCTCATGAACATACCCCCGGCACTATCCTCTCCCATAAAATGGAATCGCTTTTGGCCCGCCTTGTGCGGCTGGTTGCGCAAACTGGCTCTGCTCCCGATGTTGGGGTTAATTAGCTTTTATCAATACTGTATTTCCCCTTTTATCCCCAAATCGTGCAGGTTTACCCCCAGCTGTTCGGAATACGCCAAAGAGGCCCTGCGCAGGCACGGCCCCTTTAAAGGTCTTTATCTCACCCTCCGCCGAATCCTCCGCTGCCACCCCTGGGGCGGCAGCGGCTATGATCCGGTACCATAAATTTTTACATATACTGTTAGTTAAGTATGTTTAGATTTGTCATGTTCGATACCACCCCTTCCATAATTACGGCAAAAAGATAAATTCCCGCGCGGGTCTGTGAAATGTCGAACACTACCGTTGCAGCATCATTTTGTACGACAACCGGAGCCTTAACAACTAAGCCGACCGGAGGATCTACCGTCACCAAATTCGCTGAAATGTACCTGTACCACTGAACAGTGCCGACCGTTCCGTTGGAGAAGCCTTTGGTAGTAACCGGGTAGGAGATTATTCCCTCTCCGGGGGTTCCATGAATGATAGAACCTACCTCTACTGACCCGAATTTTACCGTAAGCGTGGCCACTTGAGACGTTTCACTGCCCGCCGAATTGGTTGCCACACAGCGGTATAGATTGCCGTCCATCGAAGAGGTCACCCCTATCAGTTTCAGTTTTTCCTCGTTTGCGCCTTCAATAGAACCGGCAACATTGCTTACACTCGACCATCGGGCAGGGATTCCTGATATGAATTGCCATTGATAAGTCGGATTGGGATGTCCGGTAGCCTCAACGGTAAATTCGGCGTCCACTCCGCTGTACACAGTAACATTTTGGGGCTGCATCGTAATAGTTGGCGCGGTATCCGCCAGCACCAAAGGCAGTACCGTTACTGTGACTATTCTGGAAATTACCGTTTCGGCCCCGCCTGTGGCGCTGACCTGACAATAGTAGTAGTGTTCTCCCAC
>WRJW01000098.1 GCA_009778375.1 Bacteroidota bacterium | reverse complement strand
TTGCCCTTTTTATTCATATCAAAAACCACGACGGGCATTTTGTTCTCGCGACAAAGGGTAAAGGCAGTCATATCCATTATTTTGAGGTTTTTTTCCAAGGCTTCATCAAAAGTTAACCGACTGTATTTAACGGCTGTGGGATCTTTTTCGGGATCGGCGTTGTATACCCCGTCCACGCGGGTGCCTTTAAACAGGGCAGAAGCGCCCAACTCCACTGCCCGCAGGGCCGCTGCCGTATCGGTAGTAAAAAAGGGATTCCCCGTTCCGCCCGATATGAGCGTCACCGAACCTTCCTCTAACAAGGCCGAAGCCTGATCCCGACCCCAGTAACGGGCAACAGGCTCCATCGGGGTGGCCGAAAAAACTTCTGCCTCTACCCCTTCGCCCCGCAAAGCGCAACAAAGAGCTATGCTGTTGATGGTGGTAGCCAACATCCCCATTTGATCTCCTTTAACGCGGTCAAAGCCCTTGCCCACTCCCGACAATCCCCTAAAGATATTACCTCCGCCCACAACAATGGCTACCTGCAAACCAAGATTACACACTTCTTTGATCTCTTTGGCATAACCGGCCAACACATCGGAATCCAAGCCCTGTCCACTGGGTCCGGCAAGACTTTCTCCGCTCAGTTTTAATAATATACGTCTATATTTCATCTGTAAAAGTTCTCAAGCAAAAGTAGCCAAATATTATGAAATTACCAAAAAGACCCTATCTTTGCGCTCATCCAATCCCCGATATGCTTGTTTAAATGGCCGGAATAAATTGTTCATCCATCTGTAAAAAACTCATAATGAGTATAACCGGACTATTTCTTATGCTTTTTTTGTTGGTGCATGTAACCGCCAATATGACCAGTCTTTTTGGCCCCGCAATCTTTAATCGGGTCTGCGATTTTATGGGTACCAACCCCATTATTATGATTGTGGCGCCGGTATTAGCCGTCGGTATGGTAGTACACATCCTGTATGCGCTTTGGCTCAGTCTCTACAACTTGAGGGCGCGCGGCAAAAGACGGTATGCCGTATACAATAAAGGCATGGCCACCTCCTGGGCCTCTAAAAATATGCTGGCGCTGGGAAGCCTTATTGCAGGAGGCATGGCCCTACACCTTATCCATTTTTGGTCGCAAATGCAATTACGGGAGATTTTGGGCGGAGTCGGCGCAGATCCTTACCAGCTACTTGTTTATCAATTTAGTAGGCCTTACGTAGTTTTTGTCTATATGATCTGGATCATTGCCTTGTGGTTTCACTTGACCCACGGATTTTGGAGCGCTTTTCAATCCTTGGGACTAAACAATACCAACTGGATAAAACGCTGGCAAACCACCGCCCGAGTATTTGCCACCGTTGTGGCCGCCGGTTTTACCTCCATACCTATTTATTTCTTCTTCAAACCAACAGGTCTACTATAATTCCATCAGACACAAACCATTTTGGGGACGGAATAGTAATACGTCCTTCCTCCTCGTGCAACAGGCCCCGTTGTAACAAAGACGACGAAGCCTGCTCAAAATGATTGAGGTATCGGGATCCAAATTTTTGAAGTTCCAATTCGTGGCGAGAAAAACCCGATGCGGTTCTCAGGCGGGTCATTATAAACTCGTTGTATCTTGTTGAGGGCATCAAGCGCTCTGCTTTTACCGCCTCCTCTCCCTTGGATATTTTGTCGATGTACCTCCCTACGTTAGCCACATTGGCGTGCCTCATGACTCCGCTAAACGAATGTGCCGACGGTCCGAGCCCCAAATAAGGAACTCCTTGCCAATAGAAAGTGTTGTGCATAGCCCGATACCCCTCCCGTGCAAAGTTAGACACCTCGTATTGTCCGAGTCCTGCTTCGGGCAATAGCTCCTGCAACAAAGCATATTGATCCGCCGCTGCTTCCTGCGCTACCGGCTGCATCAACCCCGCTTTACACGCTTTATCAAAGGGAGTCCCGGGCTCTATACTCAATGAGTAAACCGACAGATGTTCCGGATTCAAAGCCAGCGCCTGTCTTATATTTTGCCTCCATTGGGTAATCGAGAGTCCCGGAAACCCAAAAATCAAATCCATACTGATATTGCTAAAACCGGCATCGCGGGCAGCCTGTATAGTGCGGATTCCCTGTTCGGCGCTATGCCTGCGGTTCATAAACCTAAGGTGTTCGTCAAAAAAGGACTGAATACCCACACTCAATCGGTTTACCCCACAGTTGGCCAATATACCGACATATTCAGGCGTAACATCCTCAGGGTTTACTTCCACGGTAATTTCCTTAAAACCGCACGACCATACTGATTGAGCTGCATCAATCAAATCGCCCAACTCCAAAGCCGGATATAACGAAGGTGTCCCTCCGCCAATATAAAGCGTTTGGGGATTAACCACATAATCCCTCCTCAACACCATCTCCGTTTTTATGGCCCGCAACAAACTTGGCATCCATTTTTTGGAGACAACCGAATAAAAATCACAATACCCGCAAAACTGCCCGCAAAAGGGAATATGGATATAAATCCCAGCCAACTATTTAAGCGTCACATCTGTGGATCCTAATTTAGCCTCGTGGGTATATACGTCTACACTGTACACCCCCTTGCGGAATATGCCGGGTGTTCCAAAGAAAATACACACCTCCAAGTCCGATCCCTGATAGTCCACTTCGCGGGAAGCAGAATAAATCAACGACTCGCCGGCAACGCTAAATACCGATTCACCTTCGCCGGTCATCACTACTCCATCGGGGCCTTTTACCCTAATATATATCCTTCGGGGGCCTTTGGGAGCAATGTCATTTTCCATCAGGAAAAAGCAGCATTTCAACTTTTCTGTCCGGCTCGAACGATCGGTATCCTTACCGTTGGACATAACTGCAACCAGGCCAAAATTCCGCCCTTTGATTACCGAACCTATTTCTACCTTGCGGGCATACTCGTCGGTAGTGCTTCTAAGTTCGTTGTACTCGCGTTGAGATTTGCGGGCGTCTTCACGAGCGGCCATGGCGTCCTCCCGTAACGCCGTGTTTAAGGTATTTAGCGAGTCTATTTGGGTAATATAATGCCGCATAATGCTCCTGAGGGTCCCCAGCTCCTGTTCATACTGACGAATTTTAGTGCGGTTGGTGGCTTCTGTCTGCTGCACCCTTTCTATCAGTTGATCTACTTTTTCACGCTCCCGATCTAATTGAACATTAAGGCTGTCGTTATTGGAGCTGAGTTCGTTATAATCCATTCTCAAATCCTGCAACTGCAGCGTTAACTCTTCTTTTTCGGTTTTTAAATTTCCAATCATACCATTGCGGTCAATCCAAATATAGGCTAACACCCCAAGCAAAACTACGGCAATCACGGCCAAGCAAATGGTGACTACTTTTAAGCGTTTTTCGCGTCTCGAGGAGGCGCCCTGTTCGTTAATATCTTCCATGATTATTTGATACTTTATGACTTATTTACTGCAAATGTACAAAATAATGGCTATATTTACCAAAGTTTTATAAAACAATACCATGATTAATTATTTGATCCGCTTTGTCAAATACTTTGTTTATTTGTGCATACTCATAGCAATTATGCTCGCCTTAGTCTTTTACCTCTCTGATCACCGGGGCGAGTACCGCCATTTTTGGGAACTGATCCCGACTTACAACTTTTGGCAGATGGGATTATTTCTATTTGTTTTTGCCGCCATTTACCCTATTATCAGCTATGTTGACCGCAAAGTCTACCTCAACCGCTCTTTTGATTTGGACAAAGATCTGTTGATCAATGTACTCCTAAATGCTAACTATCAAATCGAATCCGACAATGATTACCGGTTGGTTTTTAGACATAAAAACGCTTTTACCCGTTTTATGCGGCTGTACGAAGATAAGATCACCCTTGATTATTCCGACAATCCCATTGTACTTAACGGCCTGCGCAGAGACGTATACCGCTTTGCCCGCACCATGGAGTATGTGGTACGACAGCACGCTCGGGAGCAGGAGTAGGGATCACGTATTGATTATTTCTGCAATAGTCTTGAGTTGGTCGTAAAAATCGGAACCAAATTGGACAATCAATGGCTCTTTGAGAAAGCGGTATACCGGCATCCCCTCCTGTTCTCCCCGAATACGCGCTCCGGTACACACCTCCCATTGATGATAGTTCAGCGCGAATCCCGTGGCTAATTTTTGAACCCTTACGGGATAGAGCCAACACGAAACAGGCTTTCTAAACGCGGTTTTTTTTGCCCCAAATGCCTGCTCTATGGCACAGCAACAAACGCCTTGCCGGTTAAAGAGGGCGTAGGCACATTCTCCCCCGGCGATTAAAGGAGTTACCCATTCTCCGTCTCGATCAATGAGGGCAAAACCTTGTTGTTGCACCGCTTCCCTTCCCTTTAGACTCATATAGTCCTTAAAATTAGGATATTCCTCCTCTAAAGTGTTGATCTCCACCCTATTCAAAGGGGCTCCGCTATTTCCTGCCACACAACATTCTCCTTTACAATAGGTTATATCACAAGTAAAACACTCCGTCAGGATCGCCGGAGAGACCAAAATATCTCCAATCGCTATGATTGGGCTATCTTTCATCAGCGCGTTCCCGATTCTGGCAGGGAATCACGAA
>WRJW01000097.1 GCA_009778375.1 Bacteroidota bacterium | reverse complement strand
GAAGAGGTTTTGCATCTGTTCTGCGCTCATCCCTGTGCCGGTGTCGGTGATGGAGACGGTGTATTTTGTACTTTCGGTAGTGCTGCCGCGCCCTTCGGCTTCGTTCAGCGACCGCGCCTCGTCTATGCTTGGTGTAACCGCCAGCGTTACATATCCGCCGTCAGGGGTGAATTTGAGGGCATTGGTAACGATGTTGCGCACCACGGTAACGAGCATATCGCTGTCGCCGGTAACAAGTGCGTGTTGGGGCAATTGGATGTTCAGGCGAATGTTTTTGACGTCTGCCATATATTGCAGCAGGGCAAGGTCGGTTTTGAGGCTGGTGGAGAGGTCAAACGTAGAGGGGGAGTAGGGCATTCGTCCCGTGTGTACGTGCGCCCAGTTAAGCAGGTTGTAGAGTAAATCCACCTGATGGTCGGCTGCGGTAAGCAAACCCTTATAGTATTGGCGGAGCGCTTGGGTATCCCATTGACCCACATTATCGAGCAGGGTTTGAAGGGCGGCGCGTTGGGAGATGGCGGGATTTTTTAGGTCGTGCGAGATGATGCTGAAGAACTTGTCTTTAAAGGCGTTGGTTTCGACCAGTATGCGGTTGCGGCGTCTGTGTTGTACCACAAGCGCCGTAGACAACGACAGCAGCAATCCTGTGGCAATCAATCCTCCAATAAAGATGAATTGTCGCTTTTGCTGCCGGTCAATCGTTACCTGTTTGCGGGTGATTTCCAACTCTTTTTGTTGCACATCGTATTTTACCTCTTTCTCCTGAAGGGCGTTCTGCATATCTCTATCGGTCATTTTCCCCACCATTTCGTTCTCTTTTTCCCAATATTTGTTTGCACTCTTTTGGTCGCCTGTTAAAGCATACAGCCTTGTTAACACAGAATAGACTTGCCTTAAATCCCTCAAATTCTCTTCCGGTATGCGCTGTAGCAGGCGTTCTCCGTATGCAAAAGCAGAGGTATAATCTTTTAAATAATAGGATATTTCCATTATTTCTAACTCGATCCTATTGATCAGTTCGGCAAAGCCAATTCCCTCGGCAACCTGCGCGGCTTCTTTGGCATAACGCAACGCTGTTGGATACTCTTCGCAGATAATATAATACCTTGAATAACGGAACAATGCTGCGAATATGGCTTGAGGCGCTTTTGCGTCTATGGCCATTTGGTATGCCTTTTCTATGTAGGGAAATGCCTGATCAGGGTCGTTTTTATTCAAATAACCAAACGCGATATTGGCGTAAAGGAAACTTTCAAAGCGTCCGAACGCTATAGCCGGGTGATCGTCTATCACCTTTTTTGCACGCAGGAAAAATTCTAAACTTTTGGTATAATTCAACTGATTGCTATAGATGCTTCCAATGCTGTTTAAAATAGTCAGTTTGTTTCCTACAGTCTGGTCATATACATCCTTGTCATCCTTATGGATTTCCATCTCTTTTTCGTTCATTTCTAACGCTTTGAGTTGATACTCAATCGCTGTTTCATAAAAGAATAACCGACCATAAAGCGTCCCTTTACTTCGATAAAGTTCCGATTCGGAACGGGAGTAGCCTTTGCCCTCGATAAGTTTTAAAGCGTTGTCGTAATAGAGCAGCGAGGAGTCGCTTTGGTTCCAAACGCCATACGCCCAACCTATAGAACCCATAAAATCGGCTTCAAATTCAAGATTTTTCTTTTCTCGGGCAAAATCGACCGCTCTGCGGTACCAAAGGAACGTGTTTTCGCGATCTTTGATATTGCTGTACCGCGAAATCAAATCCAAAAAGTGCGTTCTCCTTGCAAAATCGCTCACCTCTTGGGAAAGGGCTTTTTGGGCTATTCCCTGTAACAAATCGTCTTGTGCGCTTTGCGCAGTCACCTGCCATGCGACAAAAAGAAAAAAGCCTGCGGCTATAACTTTCAATTGAAAGTTGACAGTTGAAAATTGAAAATTATGGTTTTTCATTTTTTTCTATTTTTTCTTTTGATGTTTTCACTATGCTTGCCAATAGTTTTATGAGTTCGCTGCAATCATGGTGAGTGGATTTATAAATTTGATCATCAATGTATTCACTATCTTTTAATAACATCAGCCAATATTCTGTTTCGTTGGCTTCTTTTAATGCGATATTCATTTTATTTACGAAGTCTGCCAACGATTGTGCATGTTCGGCTTCTTTTACCAATGCGCCGATGGCTGTTCCGCTGCGTAAAACCTGTTTCGATAGCACAAACTCCCGCTGTTCCTGTGTTAAATACTTATACGTCTTTATCACCCTCAAAGCAAAAGAATACGACTTATTTCTTACAATACTATCTTTCATATCATTTTCAACGCTCCATTTTCAACTTTCAACTTTCAACTTTCAACTCTCCATTTTCAACTCTCCATTTTCAACTCTCCATTTTCAACTCTCCATTTTCAACTTTCAACTTTCAACTTTCAACTTTCAACTTTCAACTCTCAACTTTCAACTCTCCATTTTCAACTCTCAACTCTCCATTTTCAACTTTCAACTTTCAATTTTCAACTCTAATAATTTTATTCACCATCGCATAACGTATCATCTCGCCCGTGCTGTGGATGCCGAGTTTTTCAAAGATACGCTGTTTGTGGTTTTCTACGGTGCGCCTCGAGATGAAGAGTTGCGCGGCAATCTTCCGTACCGACAGCCCCTCGCCGCACAGTTCAATGATTTGGCGCTCCTGAGCCGTAAACTCTGACGTTACCTTCACCGTTTTTTTGGCAGCAACATAGGTGTTAAAGAGGATTTTAGATATATCTGCGCCAAAATATTCATAACCGTCTGCTACGGTGCGTACGGCATCGGCAAGCGTTTCGTAATCTCCCTGACTTTTGGAGATAAAACCGTTGACGCCGACATTGATCATGGCTTCCACCACCTCTTGCGAAGTCAGGGCAGAGACGGCAAGGATTTTAAGGTCGGGATGGGTACTTTTTAAACGGCGGGCCGCTTCAATCCCGTTCATGCCGGGCATTTCGATGTCGAGTACCACCACAGAGGCGGTTGCCAATTGGGGCAAGAGAAGAAGTTTTTGGCCCGATTCGGCTTCGCCCACCACACATATATCGTTGCATTTAAGCTCGATATACATCCTTACCCCCATACGGAACATCTGGTGGTCGTCCACTATTATGATCTCTATCATATTCGTTTTTGTCATCCTGATCCAACTGCAAAAGTATAAAAAAAGAGTAGAATTACTTATAAAAAAGAGTAAATTTACGAATACCTCCCTGCGTTTGGCGCGGTAATTTTGCAAACAGAAAAAGAGGCTGTTTTAGAAACAGTTTTATAGAACGGTAAGCAAGACATGATAGAAAAAGAACATATATCTCAAGAAGAAATCAAGTTGCTTGCGGGTCAGGTGTTATATAAAACCAACCTGCTCATACACTTGTGCAACAACATTCTCCCCGAAGAAGAGGGCGTGAAAAGCGTGTTCCGCCGTTTTCAGCGCACCAAAAAGAGACAACTTAAAACTATGGAATAACCTTAAAACAAAAATATTATGATTCACAAGCATTTAGTTTTTAACCGCAGGCGCAGCATCACGATGATGCTTGCGCTCGCTATCCTGTGCGCCGTAACAGCCGCGGCTGCTCCCGCGAATTCTGTTATCATAAACGGCGTATCGATATTCAGTCAGCGGTATTTGCTCAATGACGGGGTTACTCTCTCGACTACCGGCACGCTGGGGGCGGACGCTATGGCCCATTTCGACCCGAACACCGGCATCCTGACCCTCCACGGTTACAACGGCGGGAGAATCATTGCCGGTCACGGCGACTTGACCATCAAGTTGGTGGGTACGAACCGTGTTACCGTCATAGAAAACCACTCCGGTATGGCAATAGGCATCGTAGGCTCCTCAACCACAGACAACTTGCTTACCATTACCGCCGACTCGAACGCTGCGCTTGTCGTTGACGTGCAAAACGAAGGAACCGGAAGCGCGCACTGCATAGCCCACAATACGTCAGTACCTATGAGTCTCCGTATCAGCGGGCTGGCAAACGTAACGACCATTGCAACGGCAAGTGCAGCGGAGGGCATTGGAGCCTGGGGATTGTTTGAGATCCTGGACCAAGCGACTCTTAACGTCGAACTCCACGGCGGGAACCTCTACGGAAGTTGGGGCATTATTAATTGGGGTCCAAATGGAGATCCTACGCTCACCGTTTTTAATACCGCAGGCAAGGTATTGGTAGATGTTTCGGAAGCCACCAATGACCGCGCTGTTTGCTTAATATCAGATTCCTACCAACTTTTGAGGGTAGGTAATATGACGCTTAAATGGCATGAAAATGGAGGCGAAATGGCTCTTCCCCAAAATTTCAAATACGAAAAGGCAGATTTTGCCGTCTGCAAGGATCAAACAAAAGCCGTTTACCGCTACGGTACGCCCCGCGACCTGAGGGTAACGGGCGGCGATATAGACGGCAACGTATCAGTCGGAATTTTTAACCGGAACGTTCAGTTTCTGGCGGGGGACGTAGCAGGAATATCGGCTAACGTGCCCGAAAATTACAACTTTACAAACTGGACAACTACGGGCGG
>WRJW01000096.1 GCA_009778375.1 Bacteroidota bacterium | reverse complement strand
TTGGCATACAATCCATGTCGCTTACAGATACCGAAAAATGTGGCAATGGAGGTGCGGCTGCATGTTTTCAGGCAATGTGCGTACTGTATGCTGCATTCAGTCGGGTTGTATTTTGACGACTGACGGCTGATAGCGTGGTACCATTGTCGGCCATACTCTCCAAACTCAGCGGCCAAAGATCGGCCAATGTCGTACCAATCTCTGTAGTGTTCGGCAATGTTGACGCTGTCTTCTCTAATCCGTTCAACTATCCTTTCTACCCGATATGCGGTAAGGCTTGGGTTCTGCCATTTTGTTGAGGTTACCGAAATGGTCGGAGGGTAGATTAGTTTTTCATAGGGAACAGCCATAGGATTGTAATAGGGTTCGGGATCATAACTCGCGCCCCTCAACCTCGATACATCGGAACAGGTGAGATCGGCAATTAATCCTATGTCTTCAAGATCAGCGACCAAAGCATGATAATGCTCCGCGTGTCTCTCCGAGTATGCTATCCTAAAGAGTACAAATAGCCCGTTCCCGCTTGCCGATAGTCCTGTATAATATAAACTCGCATTATCGGCCAAAGTGTCTTTAATGGCAGAAAAATTGCCGATTCCGGGGTTGTCCTTTTGGTCTATATCTATACAAATGAGATTGCTATGTAGGATTAGCCACGACTTGTTTCGGTAAGAAAAAGTGCCGGAGGGAGTAATGGCGGGCAGCCCAGCTTTGAGTTTATCCCTTCGGGCTTTATTTTCTTCTGCCCGGATTGCTTCTACTGTTTCCCGATATTGGTCGGAAAATAGCCACTCATCCAAAGAAACTTTTCCAATTGGAACAGGGTTTTTGTAATTTTCAAAAAGTGAAACTGAAATCTCAGGAAAATTCTTGCTGCCTGCCCCTATAAAGGTTCTACCTATACTTGTATTGCTTTGTATTGTATTGTTATGTATTGTATGGGCATGATTCGCATCATTCGCATACGGTCGCTGCATTCGCATACGTTCGCATAGGTTTTTATTCTTCATTTTCGTGTTGTTCAATCTGTTGTAGTTTCCATCTTTTATTAGCGCTATCTCGGTTTGTTTCACATTTGCCTTCATATTTCAAATTGTCGCTATCCACAATAGATTGCATCGCCAAGAAAACGCCAAATAGTTTTTCGGGCAACCTGACTGGCTCTTTCTCATTCCACTGGTAATCCATTAGAGCGGAAAGTAGCTTGCCTTTTTCCGTATCGGTCAATTTATTGAACATTCCCGCAAGCTCCTTCCGTATCAACATAGGTGGGTGCTGTTTTTCTTTTTTATTCATGATTGAAAAACTTTAAAAGGTCGGCTTTCCGTTCAATGGTAGTCAGCGGGGCCGGCTTATGCCGCCTCTCGGTTCGTGCCGTTCCAATACTTGAGTATGGGACTTCTTTAAGTAGCATCCAAAGTGGATAGCCTGTAACGCATTTAGCGATTAATCTTGTTTTCATGCTGCTATGAGTTATAGATTTGAAAACAATGTGGGCTCAGGGTCGGGCCATGTGAATAGCCGTTTGTCTGTAGAATAAAAGTTTGCCGGATTGTGGGTAATGGGGCAAATACCTTTACGGATGACTTGGATTTGACCCAGCCTCGTCAGTTCCGCGACATAGCGGCAAACGTTGGCACGGTCGATACCGGTTTCCCTGTCCACCTGTTTCATAGTTTTGGGGCTTTCTTGAAAACATTGAAAAACTGTTTTAGTTTGTTGTTCAAAATAGCTACCTTTGTCGTGTCTTATTCCTGCGGCTTCGGCCGCTTTTTTTGTGTTCATGACTTGCGCCCCCCACTTTTGAATTGCCTATTCGCACTGGTTGCAACGCTTTTTTTTGCTTCCTGCAAATTTTCATCATCCGTTTCGATGCTGTTTCTCATTAAAAACTCGTCAAGATCAGATACATTAAAGAAAATCAGCTTTCCTGAAGGTTTAAAATGCCGCAGTTTTCGGTTTGCCGTTATCTTGTACAAACTACTCCTAGATAACCCCAAATACGTCGCCGCCTCAGATAATGGTTTCATGTTTTCTTTCATTTTTAAAATTGTTTTTGCCCGTATGGCCCAAGTTAGTTTTTTGGTTTGTCGTTGATTAAGTCTTGCCAAATAAAAAAGGGCAACCACGGTTTTAGCCGTAAATGCCCTGTAGCCCACTGATTTTTTTTGCCAGTCTTTAAAACAACGGTGCAAATATAAAAACAAATACTATGATTTGCAACAATTATGTTACAAATAATAAAACAAATTTGTTACTAAAAGTGTAATGAATAAAATATGAGCATTTTATCATGTTCAAAACTTTATAAGTAACTCTGCATTTTTTACACGTTCCACTCTTTCAAATGAATCCAAATAGTTCTCTGTCGTTCTAAGGTCGGCATGGCCCAGCGCTTCGGAAATATAGGCAATGCTCGACCCCCAGCGTTTTAGTACGGTGGCAAAAGTATGTCTGGCAGTATAAGTGGAAATGGCCCCAATCCCTAATTCTTTCCCTATTATTGCCATGTGCTTATTAATAGCCCTTGTCAGGTATTTGGTTTTTTGTTTGACGTATAAGGGTGTTTCTTTGCCGGTTAGAATCGGAAAAATGTAGTTATTTGGGGCCGGCTCATTCCCGTATTCATCAATGATCCTTTGTACTGGTTCTGTGATCACGACCCGAATCTCTTTTACCTCCTTGGACGTGCGTTGCGTTTTTGCCCTGATAAAAAATATCTCTCCATTCACAATATCGCTATACCTCAGTTTTACGAAGTCGGCTACATTTAGCCCATTACAGAGATATAGGAACATCCAGTAATCACGGTATTTTTTAGGGGCCTGTAGTCCATTGTCGAATCTTGCCACCATTCCAACCTGTTCCAGCGACAACGCCATTTTGCGACCTTTCCCGGACTGAATAATGAAACCATCCCGCCCGAATGGGAACGCATCCGGCTTTACCACTTCTTCATGAATTGCCCTTTTGAATATCGCCCTGATGCAACGCATGTGGATCGATATTGTCGTTGTCGATTTTTCTTCTGACTTTAAGAACCGCTCATAGTTCCGTAACCATGATTCCGTAATACGATCAAAGCCTAAATTTGTGGATCCAAAGCGTTCTATTCCCTTTAGGGCATTGTCGTAAACCATCATGTTCCCTATTTGGCCATTCTCCTCCAATTCGGCTATTTTGGCCCTAAAAGCGGCATTTACCGTATCAGATGAAGATACTCTAAGCTTGTTATTCAGTCTACCAAAGGATAAAGACCCGCCAAAAGATAGTTCCTCCACCGCCTGACGGACAAGGTCAAAACTGTTGACAATACTCCTTTTGACCTCTTTTACCTCTCGTTCTTTTGACCCAAAAAGCAACTTTTCCCAGTTTTCCTTTGTCAGGAATCTGCCAGTACCAAAATATTTGCGTGTACGTCTGTGAGTTACACGTATTTTGCCGGATACTCTCCCCCTATTGTTTCCCTCCGTGTATCCAAAATTGCACACACAGTAATCCCATCTTTAGAAAAGTTATACATATTCAGGCATTTTCGTTTTCATGATTTGCACACAATTTGCACACAAAGATAGGGATTATTTGCAAATAAATGAAAAGAACTGAAAAAGTATTTGTGTTTTTATACTTGCAAACGAGCATTTTAGATACAATCGGAAACAATCTGCAAACATGGGGAAAGTATCTTATTATGCTTTGGGAGCAGGAGGCCGTGGGTTCGAGTCCCGCTACCCCGACAAAATACATCCCAAAACAACATAAAAACTTGCAAAACGTATGATTTGCAGGTTTTTGTTTCTTAGCACCCGACCAATACAACCCAAAACCCTGTGTTTAGATAATAGCAAGCAATTATCTTTGCATCAAAAACGATGTCAAGTGATAAGTTGTTATTAGAGTTTATCCGATATGTATTACCGCAAGAGATAGTCGATTATTTTGATTTAGTTGATTTACAGGATATACACGGTGCATTACATGTTTATTTGGACGAGTCCAATGTTCCTCCCGAAGAGCACAGTACAAAATCATTAACGCCCAATGGTTTTTATGAAGAATCCACAATTAAAGATTTTCCTTTACGCGAGCGGAAAGTTATTCTACATATCCGGTGCCGTCGTTGGCTTGACGATGCAGGGAAGAGTCATTCCCGCCAATGGGATCTGGTGGCTCAAGGGATACCTACCCGATACCGGCCCAATCTCTTGAGAAATTCTACCACATAGATGGCCTTCAGTTAGAGCGTCATAATAAGGAATATTTGAGTGATTTTAAGGGTTGGGATGCGGTAGAACATGCTGAAGAATGGCTCATTTTTCCACAAAACACAGGAACCCATTTAAGCATTGATGAGGGAGTTGCAGGGTCAAACCAAGGTAGCAAAAATGGAACTCTCCGGGGTAAGCTCCGTGACGGCTGATTCATTTTCCATTAAGGAGTTGGATTTTTCTGCCAGCGGGGTGAACAAGGCCAGCGTACACGTTAGCGA
>WRJW01000095.1 GCA_009778375.1 Bacteroidota bacterium | reverse complement strand
TTTCACTCAGCTTGGGAAGCTGATGCTCTACCGACTGAGCTATTTCCGCAAATATGAAAGAACAAATATAAGTATATTTTGAAATATGATGCATACGCCGTATTACATAGCTAAAAAGTTAAGCGGATCGAAGCGGCAGGGGTCGCGGATGAGCCGGATAACTTCGGGTATAGTTACGGGAAGCGTGGCATTGAGTATTACTGTGATTATAATTGCTTTGGCGATTGTAAGCGGATTCAGAACGGAGATTCGAAGTTTGGCGGGTGGATTTTCGGGTCAGGTGCTCCTTTTACCTTTGGGTGCCGATTTAGAAGGCACGCCGGTACCCCTCTCTACCCAAATCTCCTACCTGCCACAAATAGAATCGGACAAGGAAGTCTCCCATCTGCAACATTTTGCCAATTGCCGAGGGCTTTTACAGACCGACGAAGCTATTCAGGGGGTGGTGCTAAAAGGAGTAGGCAAAGAGTTTGACCGTTCCTTTTTTGAAGCAAGTATCATAGAAGGCAGTTTCCCTGTTTGGAATGATTCGCTTGTTTCTATGGAAATTTTGGTATCTAGACGGTTAGCCAATGCCTTGAAATTAAGGACAGGGCAGGCGGTAATCTTCTGTTTTATAGATCAACCGGTACGGTTTAGACAGTTTAAGGTTTCCGGCATTTACGGCGCTTCTTTGGAAAATATTGATAAATCATTGGTGATTGGAGATATTCGGGTAGTGCAACAACTCCATGGATGGTCAAATGAGGTAGTTTCCGGTGTTGAGTTGCTCCTGCACCGCCCTGAGCGTATGGAGGAGGTGGCGTCAAGGGTAGCGCAGATAGCCGTTGATTGCGGTTCGGAGGATGATCCCGGGTTGTGGATATATACGGCCAAAGACCTTTTTCCCCATCTTTTTGACTGGCTTAATCTGATTGATATGAATCTGTTGATTGTTTTGGCGCTGATGATTGGCGTGGCCGGCATCAATATGATTACCGGTCTGTTGATTATGTTGTTTGACAAAACCTCTCTGATAGGTCTGCTCAAAGCTTTGGGTATGAAAGCACGGGAAATCCGATTGACTTTTATTTACCGGATGAGCGGCATGGTTATTAAAGGAATGTTGGCAGGCAATGCCCTGGCGTTGCTTTTATGTTACCTCCAGCAGCGTTTCCAATTGCTTGTTTTGGATCCGGTCAATTATGCGGTCTCAACCGTTCCTGTTCAATTGAATATCTGGACGATATTGCTAATGAATGCGGTATCTTTTTGGGCCATTGTTGGTTTTATGCTGCTGGCTACCACAATGATTAACCGAATTTCTCCGGATAAAAGTCTAAGAATAAAATAAATAATTCTTAGCGCACAAAGGCGCAATAGCGCTGGTAGCGATCCAATACTTCAGAGACGTACGCAGTAGTTTCGATTCCTTTAAAAGGACCGATTTTAATGTGTTCGCCCAAGTAATGTTCTTTTTTACTCATCAGGGGAAAAATGGTGACTACTTCGTCCCAATTGTCAGGGTTCTTGCCTTGGGAAAGGGCAAAGTTACGGCAATCCTTAATACGTTCTGGACCTGCATTGTACGAAGCCAACACAAACTTTAATACCTCTTCTTTTCCCATCAGGGTATCTTGGAGTTGCCTGTGCAAATCTTTAAGCATTAAGCACCCTGCCTTTATATTTTGTTCAGGATCAAACAAAAGGCCCGGATCAACTCCATATCTTTTGGCGGTTGCCTTGGTAACTTGCATCAATCCAATAGCTCCTTTGGAAGAAGAAGCGCGCATTCTAAAGTTGGATTCCTGATAAATCAAGGCTGCCAGCAACCGCCAGTCCCATCCCATTTCTCTGCTGTATTTTTTGATCAAATCGTCGTAAGGCGACAATTCGTTGGTTAGCGCGTGGGGAGAGCGGGATTTTTTGGAATTATAAAACTTAGAAGTGATGTTAGCGTACTGTTCGGTGTATTTAAAGGAGTTAAACCATGCATACATGGCTTGCATTACATCAAAATCCTCTTTGAGCATTACCCATGCGTGATCTAAACTATTTATAGAGGGGCCGGCAATAAAGCGCTCTTCCAGGGCTTCCGGTATGGTGTCGCAATCGGCATTCATAATCATCACCTTTACCGATCCGTCTATCATTGTTTCCCATGGAGATATGGAGTCGGCCATGCTGACCAATTTAAGGGCGCATTGTTGATCCCGTGCAAATTCTCTTAGAATTTGATAATGATAACCAACGGAATATTGGTTATGGCTGAGTACATCGTCGGGAATGATGAGAAAGGAGAGGGTGTCTCCGCTTAAGGGAAAATGATTGACCTCCTCGTGGGGTAAACGCCCGTGGCTGTTTATCATCAGGAAGAGGAGGGTGAAGAGGAGTATTCCCGATTTAATCCCCCTATGATTTTTATTCATAATGCTGGTTGGATGCATGGATATAAAAGGGCCACGTAACGCCAAATTTAATGGCTTTTTGAGGACGCAGGTAATGCAGGGCCGAGAAATAATCGGCATCGGGCCAGGGCATGGCTGCATTTACGTATTTTACAAAAATGGTGGCGCGTTTCCATGTGAGGTTTACAAAGGCATCAATATAGGGATTATTTCCGATTTTACGTTCGTTTTGAATCCGAAAGATGCCGGTATCCGGATCGTAGGCGGGGGCGTAGTATTTGGTATTAAAGGTAACATCGGCGCCCAATTGAGCGGTGAGCACATTGCGGACAACCGGGAACTGGAGGTAATAACGGAGGTTGGCGCTGACAAAGGGAAGGGGCACTTGCTCCTGGTTAGAAGAGACCTGAAGAAGCGCCCTGTGGTCAAAACGAAAGATCCATAAACGAAAATTTTTCATCAGATATGCGCTCATAATGTTGAGTAGTTCCGATGATTGTTGAGGGATTCCGGAAAGGTCGTAATAGATATTGTTGGTGATCATGGCATAGCCAAAAAATGCCTCTAATTTCCATTTAGGAATGGATAGGTTGGCACTTATCCTGGTCTCTAAGATTTTGTCAAAGATAAGTTCCCAACGATGGTGGTTTCCAAAATAATAGTGGGTATACCAGTCGGGAGTTCGGTTGTTAATGGTCAGATTCCCGATCAGGTGGATGCCCTGCTCCAGGGGGTAAGCCGAGAAGCGGACGTTGGCATCGAGGCTCAAGTCGCCCTGATAATAACCGGATAAATCTACCCTGCCCAATGCGTCCCAGGCAAAATATTGCCGGAAATTGCCGGAAGCTCCTGCATAAAAGTATGCGTTGTTTTGCAACTGGTTTTTGCCTCCGGTGAGATAATATTCGGGATTAAAAGTATAATTCGACAAAAATTCGTAGCCAACGCCTCCGTCCAATTTTGATACAATCGCTTCTTTTGACCATGGTTGCAGCCTGATAAAAAAGCGGTTGTCGATGATCCGGGTACGGATCGAATCCTGACTTGTGGTAGGGCTGTAGAAAAAATTATGGTGGTAAAATTCCTGAGCCAGGGTATTATTGCTGGCAATATTATCCTGATAGATACGGGAGTAAGTGGCAAAAGTCCCTGCATGACCCAAATACATCATGGTACCCTCTCCTACACGCAACGTGTCGCTTTTAAAGAGCCTAATGGGAATGCCGTACATTTGGGTAATAAAAAATGTGTTGTTTTTGAGGCCGGAGCTGGCGTTTTGCAGGTAAACGGGAACGGTGCGTACATCTACAATGGTATCCCGAATTTGGGTCTCGTCCGATACGCCGCCGTTGTCGTTTTGATCCACCCTGTTATAGATATATCCCCCATGCATGATGTATTGCTTGCCTATATAGTTAAAGCCAATGGTAAAAGATTTGGTTTTGGTAGCCTCGTTCACCAACATGCCGTTTCCACCAAAACGTTTGTAACTCAGGCTAAAATTGAGTTCGGGAGAGAGGTTTTGGGTGTGAATGATTTGGATGTTGGTCTCCTCTTTTTGTTTGTTGGCAAAGAGGGTTCCATAATATGCCAGATGGGTAGAGGGGGATTTAGTGTTGTAAAAAGGTAAATTATCGGGGGTAAAACTCTCTCCAATATAAGGATTGTAGGCTTCAAACCGCTCAACCCGTTTTCGTTTGAAATAGTTGTGGTATAGAGTGGCTGTCCCCGCAACGCCGAGGTAGGTGGCGCCCACATCTTCTTTAAGAAAGGCATAGTCGTGTACAGTATGGTTCATAAGCGTGTCCAAGGTGCTCATCTTTGAATTGTTCAGGTATCGGTCATGGGTCCAGACCAAGATGCGCTTATAACGCAGGGAATCGGAAAAATAAAAACTCTCCATCATTCTCGGTTGGCTGCGGATAGAATCGCGAACGGCTTTGATTGAATCTTTGACCGCTTGACGCAACTCCTTTTTGGATAGGGGTATAAGGTGCAAGGGTATGGAGTCTTGGAGGAAGAGAGAATCCTGAACAGGCATCACAATCGAATCTGTCAGGTCAAG
>WRJW01000094.1 GCA_009778375.1 Bacteroidota bacterium | reverse complement strand
CCCATGAGGGAGATGATGATAGCTATCAGACTGAACAGGGTGATGATGTTGGATAGATTGGCCTCATTTTTATACAGTTTATCCATCTCTTTGTCCAAAAAGCGGAGGTCGATTTCGTGGTCGCTAAATTTGGATAATACCTTTTTGATGTGAGCGAGGGTAACGGGCGTCTCAAGAGCATCAATCTTAAAAAAAAGATACCTGGCCGGACCCTCCCAGCCGCAAAGAAAAACTAAGGGCTCAATCTGGGTATGAAGGGCGGCAAAATTTACATTGGCCGAGATGCCTACAACCGTTCCCATCACTTCGGGAGTAACTCCTTCCATACTTTTCCCTATCGGATGTTCCAAACCAAACTTGTCTACCATTCTTTGGTTGAAAATGTATCGAATCATGCCCGCGTTCTCTTCAAAAAAATCCGCTCCCTCTACTACGGGAATGCCAAAAAAACGTAAGAAATTAAACGCAACAGGCCAAACCGCCGTTTGGATCATCACGCCGTCAAAGTCGCGCCCCCACCCCCAACCCACGCTTCCGGGCATAAAGGAAGAGGTAGTGTAGTCGTACACCTGCGGATTTTCCATAATCTCTTGGGCCACACTGTGGATGCGCGATACAATATTTTGTTCCCTCTCTATATTGATCATTACAATATGCTCCCGCTCCATTCCTATGGGCCGGTTGCGCATATAATCGTGCTGCAACTTGATAAAGAGCGCCCCCGTAATGAGTATCATGGCGGTAAAAAATTGAAGGGTAATCAAGGTATTTCGCAAACGGATTCCCTGGGGAGTCAGTGCAAAAGATCCTTTAAGGATCAGAGCGGGCTGAAAAGAGGTCATATAGAACGCCGGATAGGCGCCCGCCAAACCGCCTGTTACCAAGCTCAACAATCCCGTTCCCACGACGATATCGATGTTGGACAAGAGTGCCGGATTGTCAAAAAAGGCAGACGAAAGAGCGCTGTTTGAAAAGAGGTAAACCCATAAAAGAGAGAGGAGAAACGAAAAGAGGGAGAGGGTGGCAGCCTCCAACATCAGCGTGCCGCGTAAAACGCCTTGCGAAGCGCCCACGACCCTTTGGGTATTGATGTTTTTGATGCGTATCGGCGCCAAAGCGGTAGAGAAATTGGTAAAATTCACATACCCAATTACCATAATCAACAGGCCAATCATCATCAATACGTAGCTCATGGTTTTGCTGCCTGTCTTACCCTCTCCGTAACCGTGCCGGATGGTTGTAGAAAAGTATATATCTTTCATCGGCTTTAGCGAAAAATCGTAGGATCTCAGCCATTTAAGCGCTTCCACCGCATCTTCGTCCGGAACGCCCAAGGCAACGGCATCGCTTTCGTTGATTTTTCGGTTGATCTCTTCCACGTTAACTCCGGGGGTGAGTTGGAAAAATCCGAGATAGGACCACATATCCCATCTTTTTTCTTCCAATCTTTGATAGAGGGCATTAGTCAGGCTGCCGTTCTTGGGAAAATCTCTGTACACCGCTGCAACCACCAAGGCCTGCTCCCCCAAAAGCAGCGTTTTTCCCACGGGATTTTCGGAACCAAAGATGCGTTGCGCCATAGTGCACGGAATGATGCACTGATACACGTTTTCTAAAGCTGCACGGGCGTTGCCGGCAATGATTTCGGGGGTAAAAATATCCATGAATCCGGGCGTAACGGCGCCCACAATTTCCGAATAGGTGCGTCTGTTTCCCTCTTTGTCAATATGCACCAACGGAACTCGTCCGGCAATGGAAACAGCGCCAAAATTTTCGATGCCCGGAATCTTTTCTGCTATCGATTCCATCATGGGAACGCCGCAGGCGCACCCGTTCGATTGCGACAGGGAGTCATAGTATTGCAGGCGGTAGATATGGTCCGCATTGTGATACGATGTATCGTAGGTGAATTCGTGCCGTATTTGGGTAGCAATAACCATGAATACGGCAAAGGCTACCGAAAGGCCTACCACGTTTAACAGCGTAGCCGTTTTAAACCTCTTAAAGGTTGTTAAACAATTTTTTACAATCAAATTCATGTTTTTAATCAGTTTTAATGGAGTTAATCGGATTGTCGTTGGCTACCCGCCAATTCTGGAACGTTACCGTACACACCGTAACCATACCCACGGCAACAAAGGCAAGGAGATAGACCCACCCGTACATCTGTGTTTTGTAGGCAAATTGCTCTAACCAGCGATGCACCGCATACCACGCAAGGGGCGCCGCAACCACAAAGCAAATCAGCAATATTCTTAAATATGCCTTGTTAAACATTACGATTATGCCTGCAATAGAAGATCCATGCACCTTACGGATGCCAATCTCTTTTTTCCTGCTTTCGCTGTCAAACACCACCAAACCAAACACACCCACAATGGATATGAATATGGCCAAGAGGCTAAAGAGGATAATCAATGAACTCAAAGAGCGCTCTTTTTCATAGAGGTGCTGCAAGACTTCATCATAAAACCGAACATCAAACGGATATTCCGGATCCGATTCGGCAAGGGTAGCGCGAATATGAGACATCGCACTACGTAAATCAGCGCCGGATTTTAGTTTGATATAGGCCCAATCAGGCTGTTGACCCCAATTTTCGGTGCCCCACACATAAAACGCCATCGGTACCATTGCAGTGCGAAAAGAGGCAAATTTTACATCGGGCATAAAACCTACGATTTCTCCATGACCTGCAATGGTTGAATTAAGTTCCATATTGTACCTCTGACGTGCCGTTTCGTTAAAAATATAGGCGCCGTGCTGCGTAAGGGCATCCTCCGCCCTAAAATCGCGACCTTGAGAAACCTCAATTCCCACCACTTTTAAAAAGGTGTAATGCACAGGAAGGCATTGAAATTGTATATTTTCACTCATGTATTGCCGTCCCCATCCCATATACTGATCAGAACTTGATAAAAGGCGCTCTGCATACGTAACGTCTTCAACTTCCGAATAGGCCTTTAGTTGATTGGTAAAGGCGTCTCTACTTTTTGATATTCTCCCAATTTGAACGGTAACCAACGCCTCTTTGTCGTAGCCCAAAGGCGATTTTTGCATAAAGCGATTTTGCAGATACATAAAAGATGCGCCGATGATCAAGGCAAAGGAGGCAATAAACTGAATGCTTATCAACGTATTTCGCAATTTTCTCCCTTTGGGCGACAACCCAAAACTCCCCTTTAACACCAAAGCCGGAGCAAACGAAGTCGTGTAAAAAGCAGGGTAGAGACCGACCAATAGCCCCGCCAACAAGGCGACCAAAGCCATACCGCAAACAATCCAGGGATGAGCCGCAACCGACAAATCGGCATCGACCAATGGCGCTAACGGAGTGCGTTGAAACAACACCATAAAAAATATAGCTATAAGGTATGACAACAAACCCACGATAATTGCTTCCGTAACAAGCGACAGGCACAGCGTAGCCCGACGGCCGCCCATAACCCGCTGCGTATTGATGCTTTTAATACGCAGCGGGGTAAGGGCCGTACTGAAATTGGTAAAGTTTATGGCTGCAATAGCCACTATGGCAATGGCAATAGCAAGCAAAACCATTAATGTTGATTTACTTGCCTTGGGCGTTGGGTCATACGTTACATCCGTTACGTAATGGACCTCCGGAAGAGGGGTAAAGCGCATGACTACCCCCGATTCGTCCCAGTCAAAATCGGTGCCGAAAACTACTTGGACATCAAAATTTCGCTTAAAGTTGTCAAACAACTGAGGTACATTAGCGGAGTCGTTTACCCGAAAATAGACATGATAATTCCAGTTATCCCAACTCTGTCTGTTTTCATCGTCAGGAATGGCGTAATAAATACAGTTATTTACAATGGAATTGACAGGAAAATCGCGGTACACCGCTCCAACCGTTCGATGATCATCGTTAAAGATAAACTGTTTGCCCACTGCCGATTCATTCCCAAATACCTTACGCGACAAACTCAGCGGGATGATAACCTGCTCCGGCATTTTTAACGCCTCTTTATCGCCTTCCACCCAATCAAAAGCAAATACCTGCGTAAATTCAGGAGTTACGCCCATTGTCTTTTCCTTAAAAAATTGCAGTGTGCCGTTTTGCTCTGTATGGAAAAAAATATCCCCTCCCCATGGGTTGCATAAGGCTCCGGCTACAATATGGGGCGACGATTCAAAAAAGCGCTCGGCAAGCGGACGGCAAATCACGCCCTGCGCGTCGGCGTTTTGGACAAATTCCAACCGGAAGATTTTATCGCTGTTTTCGTGAAAGGTATCAAAACCCCAATCATAATCCAACTGAATCATGATTACCATAAAGGCGGCAAAGGCCACCGACAACCCCAAAATATTGAGGAGTACCGCTAATTTAAAA
>WRJW01000093.1 GCA_009778375.1 Bacteroidota bacterium | reverse complement strand
GCAACCATCGAAAATGACGATGAATGTACCTTTATCACCACCGTGGTGGCCGTTTACGACGCGTACATCTCGGGAGGAACACTCTACGGCGCCTCATTCGGCGAAACCAACTTCCACAACGGCAGTTTTAGCATCACCTTGCCCACATCGGGCATTTTTGACGAAAATATGCTGGATATTGCCGATTTTTTTGAAGGCGAATTGGGGATTTCGGGAGGTCCAAAATACAGCAAACCGGAGGCAAGGGTTTCCTACGCAGAGTTTCTGGCCTTTGACAGCGGCAATTACTTGAGGGGCGTTTTTCAATACTCCTCTCCGGACCACAAAACAGGCGCTATTTTCATTTTTGCCGATATGGACGTCAACGTAACCGGAGGCACCAACCTGAGCGTTTCGCTAAAAGAGGGATGGAACCGCCTCTATTACTCCCCCGATAAGATTACCACCAAGGCGCCCAAAGATATGGCATGGTTTTTTTCTGACGACATTGATATGTAAAGATTATGAAAAAGAAATTATTTACAATACTGTTTGTCGTCATCCTCACGACCGTATGCGCACAGGCGCAAATTTATGCAGGAGGTACCCTCAGTTTTGACGTAGGAGGCAATAGGAGTTCCTCCGACAAGGGGCCCATGTTTTTCTACTTTGAACTTAGTCCCATGGCCGGCTATTACCTCTTTCCCAAATTGTCGGTAGGCGCTCAATTGACCCTGGGCGCAGGGAGCAATGATTCGCGCAGCGGCTCCGAAGGGAGTACCTACCTCACAAAAGCCACGCTATGGGGCATCTCCCCCTTTGCACGCTACACCCTGATCGAAGCCAACAGGGTATTGCTCTTGGCAGAATGTACGTTACACTTTAACGGGGCAAGCACCAAGTCGGGTTATGGAGGATCTATGAGCAAGGGGCCTACCTACATTGACTTTGGTATTGGCGTCCTGCCGGTTTTGAGCTTTCGCCTGACAGAAAAATTGAACTTGGAAGCGCGTACCGGTCTCTTTAGGTTTGGTTTTGGAGTCGT
Organism: Bacteroidota bacterium; assembly: GCA_009778375.1. Lineage (GTDB taxonomy): Bacteria > Bacteroidota > Bacteroidia > Bacteroidales > UBA932 > WRBG01. The sequence continues at coordinate 3,310 of WRJW01000093.1, read as the reverse complement.
AACCACTAAATATTCATCCAGCAGCAAATCCAACAACAGCTATTTTGGCTTTGGCGTCAATTCATCGTCCCAGGAGGTTGCCGAAGGAATGTTGGGCAGCCAGACCTTCCTCAGAGTGCCGCCCTTTGAAATCGGCCTGACCTTTTCTATAAAATAATCATTTAACCACATCAATCATCAACTTATGAAAAAAATAGCTATCATTTTATTGGCCGTGCTCTTTACGGCAAGTTATGCACAGGCGCAATTCCGTGCAGGAATCCGCGCCGGATTAAACGTTACCAGTTTTTGGGGATCTGCAGTGCCTTCTCCTGTTTTTGTAGAGGAGTCAAACACCGAGGGCAGATTTGGTTTTCAAGCAGGAGTCGTGGGCGAGTATGCCTTTGGCAAAAGATTTGCCGTTCAACCCGCAATTATCTATGCTCAACAGGGATATATGGTGCGGGAAACCATTGGAGACGAAGAAGAATACCTCATGGACTTTGCCCTCAATTATGTTCAGGTGCCCATCAACCTTATGGTAAAATTGGGATCGCCCAAAATATGTTTCTTTTTGCAGGCCGGTCCCTACGTGGGGTATGCCCTCAACGGAAAAGGAAAAATCGAACATAAAGAGGGCACTAAAGTTATTGAATCCCAAAAGGATGATGTCAACTTTACAGATGATTCGTTAAAGCGCTTGGATATGGGTGCAGGCATTGGCTTGGGAATGCAATTCAGCAGCGTACAGGTGGCTTTTGGCTATAATATTGGCTTAATGAATATTAGCAATAATTCGGAAACAAATATGAAAAACAACGGAGCGTCCCTCACGTTAACTTATTTGTTTGGAAAAGTAAAATAGGTTTCTCGGTTTCATTTTTAGGTTTTTGGTTTCCCGAGGGGGCTGTTCAAAGTTTTTTGAGCAGCCCTCCTTATTTAGAAACTGTTTCTCAAAATAGCTCTCCCGCCAAGACTAACAGCGCCACCTCCGAGAGTTTGGCCTGATAAATAGCCCGCAGTTTACGGTCCACGGCATTCAGGTAATTCAACTGAATATCTCGGAATTCGATCCCCGAAAGAGAGCCCAGACGGTATTTTTCCATGGCCGCATCTACATTGGAATAGGCCACCTCCGCATTCTGCGACTCAAAATCAATCATCTGTACATTATTAACATACACATTGTACTCCTGAATCAGCGAACTTACCAGGTTGTTTTCTAACTGTCCGTACTGCAAATCCGCACGCGCCACACCCAACCGGGCATTTTTTATTTGCCGGTTTATGGTATATCCATTAAACAGGGGAATGGATAAACTAAAGCCCCAGTTAAACCCATTGGTCTCGTTATATCTAAGCGAGGTAGAAAGGGGGGTATTAACGGCAGAAAGGGTATAACCCGATGAAAAGTCGAGCACAGGATATCGGGAGGCACGGGCTAATTTGAGGTCGTATTCCGATACGGTCTGCCCCTGTTTCATAAGCAACAATTCTGTGTTTTTCTGCAACATGGAGGCCTGAAGCCGGTCTAAGGTAAGGCGGGTTTCGGGAACAATGGTATCTTGGATCGATATGCGCAAATCGTAGGAAACGCCCATAATCCGGCAGAGTTTAACGTAGGCATTGCTAAGGCTCTGTTTTTGCACCAACAAGCTCGACGAATCGGCATTAAAATAGATCTTTGCCTGCTGGCACTCCAAACCCGAGATAGCGCCGAGATCGTATTTGAGCAGGGCCTGTTCGTACCTCAACCTTGAAATATCTACCAATTGCTGCACCAAATCAACCTGATTGTGCAGGGTTATAATTTGATAGTACTGATTACTCAGCTCCATCACCATATTTTCTACGCTTAACCTAAAGTTCAACTCCCCGGAGGCCAGCAACTCTTTTTGTTTGGCATAAGAAGAGAACATGGCAAAACCGTCAAAGAGACGCCACGAAAAGTTGGGGCCAATACGGTAATCATCGGTACGGGAATCAACGTGGGCACTATTTTGGTCGGAATATTCTTGATATGAGTGGTTGACGGTTTGGGTTTGTCGAGCGCTAAGGCTTAAGGAGGGCAAGAATGGCGACAGGCTTACGTTATTTTGCACCGTTTCCAATTGGTTTCGGGCAATCCGTACCGAAAAATTTTCGTCCAGCGCCCGTTCAATACAATCCATCAGGCTGTAGCGCACCTCCTGCGTCCGTCCTTGCAGCGTAATGCCCAAGGCACAAATCAGCACGATTATTTTAGAGGTACCTTTCATAAGACTAAATCACTATCCGGTTGTTTTTTGATCCGTACCGAGGAAATAAAGGTATACATGGCCGGAATCACATAAAGGGTAAAAAAGGTGGAGACAGTCATCCCTCCCACCACGGCAATACCCATGGCAATACGGCTCTCGGCTCCCGCTCCGGTTGCCAATGCCATCGGCAAAATTCCCAAAATGGTAGAGAGGCTCGTCATCAAAATCGGTCTGAATCGAGAGGCAGCCGCGCTTCTAACGGCATCGCGGCTCTCTAATCCTTCGGCCTTACGCTGGTTGGCAAATTCCACAATCAGAATGCCGTTTTTAGATACTAAGCCGATGAGCATAATAATCCCGATCTGACTAAAAATATTCAAGGTCTGCCCATACACTTTAAGACAGATCAGGGCGCCCAAAAGCGCTAAAGGAACGGTCAGCATAATGACAAGTGGATCTCGAAAACTTTCGAACTGGGCAGCTAAAACTAAATATATCAGCACTAAGGCCAGAACAAAAGCAAACAAAAGACTGGAAGTGCTCTCCACAAAATCTTTGGATTGACCCGACAGGGCTGTGGAAAAATCATCCGGATTCAACACCTCTGCCGCAATCCTGTCCATCTCGGCAATGCCCTGTCCCAGAGTTTGCCCTTTGGCCAATCCGGCCGAAACGGTAGCCGATACAAAGCGATTGTAGCGGTAGAGTTGGGGAGGGGTGCTGCTCTCCTGCATGGTTACCAAGTTGTCTAACTGAATCAGGTTGCCCTGGTCGTTGCGCACATAAATGTTGGCCAAGTTGGTGGGACGGTTGCGGTCGCTCCGGTCAATCTGGCTCATAATTTGGTATTGTTTGCCGTTGCGGATAAAGTAGCCTATCCGCTGCTCGCTCATCGTTAATTGCAGCGTTTGGGAGATATTTTGTACGGTAATGCCCAAAAGCGAAGCACGGTCCCGATCAATCTGTACCGTGAGTTCGGGTTTGGTAAACTTAAGGTTGATGTCGGAGTTGGAAAATACGGGACTCAGGGCTACCTCCTGCATAAAAATCGGCATCACCCGTTTGAGCGAATCCAAATGCTTGCCCTGGAT
>WRJW01000092.1 GCA_009778375.1 Bacteroidota bacterium | reverse complement strand
ATTGGGGATCAAACGGATAAATGGGACTTATGCGCGGTATTTTTATAAAATAGAAGAGATGAAAACGGCGCGGTATTATTTTGTACGCTCATCATTTTCTATGAAAACAATATTATACATACTTACTTCGTTTGTCGGATACAAATGGGTAAAGAAACATTTTAATATTTTTGGATAGATAAAAGTCTCTCTTTCCATCGTTATTTGACTTCCGCACAATAAATATGTTCCTCTGTCCGGATAACTACTTTTTTGTCGGTAAATGCAGGCGTAGCATAGGTGCGTTCTCCCGTTTCAAAAGAGGTTATCAGTTCAAAATCGCTTTTTGCAGAAAAGATATACACTGCTCCGCTGTTACTGATTAAATAGATTTTTCCCTCTGCGATAATAGGCGACGAATAGAATTCGGTGGCCAATTCCATGTATTTGACCAATGCTCCGGTTTGGGCATCGTAGGAGGCTACTACGCCGTAACTGGTGGCCACAAATACAAACTCTTTGGTGGCCACGGGACTCGATACTTCCGGTAAAAAATCGTCGGCTTTCCAAAGTACGGATCCGTCGGCGGCGCTAATGGCCGTCATGTCGGCATATTCGGCGGCCCCAAAAACGATGCCATTGGCGTAGGCAGGGCTTGCAGCAGGCTCTCCCGACATACATTCCACGCGCCAGTATGCCTCTCCGGTATTTGGATTATAAGCGGTAATGCCCGGATTGCCTACCAGAATGAGTTGTGGCTTGTTGTCCACTGTGGCTATAATCGGGCTGCTCCACGAAGGATTTCGTTCGGGGCGCTCTTTTGTCCAACGCCGGTTGCCGGTGGCCACATCCAAAGCGATGACCCTTGGCGCATTAAGGTTGTCGTATTGGATGATAAGCAGATCCTGGAAGATGAGGAGCGAAGAGGCAAATCCATAATGATTGTCGGGTACGCCGATATTTTTGGCCCAAAGCTGTTTGCCCTCTATATCTGCACATATTAGCTCTCCTGTGGCAAAAATAGCGCAGACCTGTTTGCCGTTGGTGGCCACGCCCGAAGCCGCCAATCCGGTCTCATCCGATATTTCGGGCATTTGATGGGGCGAGCCCGAAAGGGGTTGTACCCTCAATCGCCATAACTCTATTCCTGAATTTAACTCGTAGCAGTATAATTCACGAGCGTTATCGTCTGCACCCGAAAAGAATACTTTATTGCCGTTGATAACCGGAGAATTAAAGCCTTGCCGCGGCGTTTTTACCTTCCACAGGATGTTTTTACCCGATGATAAGTTCCACGATGTCGGAATATGGGTGGCGTTACTGATACCCAATGAATGGTTTCCCCTGAATCCGTTGTGGGTAACTTTTGAGGTTTCTATTGGAATGGCGGTGGCTTCAGTTTCTGCTTTGATTTCAACTTCATCTTTGGCTACGACTTTTGCCGTTTCCGAAATGGGCACGATGTGCTCCATCTCTGGCACCTCCTGCATATCCGGCCCTACAGTGATATCCGGCGTTTTTTTTGGTTGTAGTGTATTCTTTAGATAGGGCGAAGTCAGCAGCGCAAACAACAGGCCGCCCAAGGTCACTCCCGCCGCCGCCCAAACAAGATACCTTCTTGTTTTTGATTTGATCAACCAATCGTCAATGGGATCAATATCCTTATCGGGAATTTCTTTGCTCTTAGCCAGGTAAACCCGTATGGAAATCACAAATATTCCGGCCATAGCCAAAAGAATGGCCATCCCAACCTTTAATCTGTTCAAGCTTATAAAATAGGCCTTCCTTGCTAACAGATCCAATCTCCTGATTTGTTCCTGCAGCAAAGGGTTGTTGCCATTCTCTTCGTTGGCCTGTTTGAGCTGTTCCATCGCTTCCGATTGGGTGGTGTCGGAACCATTAACCTGAAAATAATTGACAATAAGCATGATAGAAAATGCGATCATGAAAATTGCCGATACAACGGCTATATTTCTACTGATTGTTCGTTTCATACTGAAATGATGTTTTTCTGATTCTGTGGACAATAACTAAAACACCTCCCGCAGCAGACGCACTTGGCGTGGTCAATTTCATACGATTTTCGGGTTCTTTTAGCAGATAAATTTATCAATGTCAGCGATATAATTAATCCAATAAATGCTCCAATGATTCCCGACCATATTCGGAATTCTTTTTTAATCACTTCTACTTCTGTCCAAAGTTCCTCTTTGGCTCGACCCTGGCCATAAAAAGCCTGCAATTCCAACGATTGTACCTCCTGAGGCCGGGCTTCGTTCTGCATGACCGCCTCATACAGTTGAACCTCTTTGTTGGCTTTACTGAATTTGTCGCTTAGAACATACATGACGGTTGATCCTGCGATAATTATAACAGGTGTAAAAATCATATAGCGCAAAATCCGGTGTACGCCTGCTGCGCGACGCTCTTTGACTTTGTTTACATAAGGCGGACGTATGGCATCAACGGGACAGGCGTTGTGGCAGAGTTGGCAATTGATACATTCCTGTTTGGTGATGCTTATTTTCCGGAACGAAATTTGTGAAAAAAGGCCCAAGATAGCGCCGTAGGGGCAGATAAAACGACAAAACGGACGGCCGGTGAAGATCGAAAAAAACAACAACAAAACGCCAAAAAGAATAAGCGCTCCCTCCCCTCCCAAACGGAATATCCCCACAAAGGGGTCAAAACGACAAAGGATAAACTGACTGTTGGTTACGGCAAACAGCAGGGCAAAGCCCAAGTATATCCATGGAAACGTGCTAAGTGCGCCGGTAACGGCTTTGGACAGTTTGTAATTTTTGACATGCACCAAATCCTGCAAAGCGCCAAACGGACATACTCCGGCGCAAAAAACCCTGCCCCAAAAGAGGGCAAACAGAACAGGCAACAAAAAGAACAACAATACATACAGAGGTAAGGAGTAAGATGGAGTTGTCCATGCCAACGCTACATTTTGAATGGCCCCAATGCTGCATACGCATCCCTGCCTGAAAAATCCAAAATAAGCCACAGATAGTACAGAGGTCAGGGTAACGGGCCAGCGGACCTGTTTTTTGATTATCGCCCAAGCCACAAAGCTCATCAGGAGTAGGAGTACGCCCACATCAATGTAGGACCACAGCGCCTCATGGGGAATGGGGTAGTGTGGTTCGGGATAAAGGTATCCAGACTCAAAATCGGGCTTTGGGAAGCGGTTTTGCATCATGTTACTCCTTTAAATCATAAACCTTTGAAATTGGCACACGTCTTATAGCGTTCGACGGACATGCTCGGGCAATGCGACATTCGTTGCACTTTTTGCATAAATCCTGTTTTATTTGCAGGTAAAGTGATCCGTTGCCAAAAGAATTACACCCTTTGGCGCATTTTCCGCATCCATTGCATAACTCCTCCCGGATGGTGTATTCAAAATAGGGATCTTCTACATATTTGCGCTGGATGGCTCCGGTAGGGCACGTTAAATTTTCGGCGGCGGTATTTAACTCTTTTACATTGGCCCGATAGTATCCGCCGCACAAGTCGCAGTACCCGCAAACTTTTACCGCATGTACGCATTTTACCGCCGATACCGACAATACGCAATCGGTTTGGCAACGTCCGCAAAAGGTGCAGAGGCTCGGGTCAATCTGCCAAAAATGGAGGGACCCTTTAGCCGTTGATTTTCGGTAGGAAAAACCGGAGAGCGCAAGTACGATCCCGCCTGCAAGCCATCGGGCGCCATTGATTAAAAACTTTCTGCGTTCTAAAGGATTTGTTGGTTTTTGATGATATGATCTCATTTAGCTTTTTTTCTCAGGAACCAAAAGCCCGCAACAGTTACCAAAAGGAGGGGAATGCCAATCAGAGGACGATAAAAGAGCCAAGCTATAGATATGATTAAAAACGACCACGCCAGACCGCCCACCGTACATACCAATCCCACACCTGCGCCTACCACCTTTCCCAGGAAAGGGATCACCTTAAACAGGGTGGGCAAAATACTGAATATCATGCTCAAACTAATCATTATCAGAATAATGCCTCCAATACGGAGTATCCATGTCCAAAAATTGTTGGCCGAATGGGCGCCGGCAAACATGGCTTCTGCGCTAACGTTTCCGACAGCCACGCTATAAAAGGTTTTTCCATTTTTGGCTGTGTAGGGTTCAAAAGTGTTTTGATGTACCCGAGCGATAATGGATACCTCCTTGGGCTCAATGTGGGTAAACGTAACTTTGAGGTCGCCAATGTTGGGTGATACTTCTGATTTGCCCAGATAGACCGTGTTTGCGCGTTGGTGAACAAAGGTTCCTTCTTCTGCGGTCAGGCCAAGCGCCTTTTGATGATCCGACAGGG
>WRJW01000091.1 GCA_009778375.1 Bacteroidota bacterium | reverse complement strand
GTCACCGCCATGGGTATCAAAAAGGAGCGGAAGGCGTTGGGGTATGCGGTGCAGGACCTTAAAGCCGATGAGTTGATGAAGAACAAAAATGTGAACGTAATTAACTCGTTGGCCGGAAAGATACCCGGAGTAAGTGTTGTCCAGTCGGGCGGATCTGCAGGATCAGGTGCTACGATTACTATTCGTGGAGGTAATTCAGCCAGCGAAAGCCGGGACAACCAACCCTTATTTGTGGTAGACGGAATGATCTACGACAACTCTACCATTAACGGAGGAGATTCGGGAACCGACGGCGTAACCAAAACGGCGACTACCTTTAGCAACCGTGTTATGGACATTAACCCGGAGGATATTGAAAATATGTCGGTATTAAAAGGCGCTGCTGCATCTGCTTTGTATGGCTCCCGTGCTGCCGACGGAGTAATTATTATTACCACTAAAAAAGGATCCGAAGGCGCTATAAAGGTAAACTTTAACACAAAATATGCTTATTCATACGTTAATAAACTTCCCGAATTGCAGTCGATTTATGGCAGAGGAACTTATAATACTGCCGGAACTTTAAACGATCTTACCATGGACTCATGGGGCGATCCCATTACCGGAAAGGTGTACGACAATATTGGTTCTTTTTTCCAAGGCAGCAATGTTTTTGATAATAGCATAAGCGTAACCGGAGGCTCAAAGACAGGGTCTTTCTATTTGTCTGTTTCCAATTTTGACCAAACCGGTATAATACCCAATACGAACTATGATAAAACGACCTTCCGATTCAACGGAGAACAAAAGTACGGTATTCTGACGGTAGGCGCAAATGCGGCGTATTCTCAGGCGAATACTTTAAAAACTTTGACTTCGGCCGGTTTATGGGATCATGGCGGCAATGGTGCAATGTATAGTGTGTATGGATGGCCAAGGAGTGATGACATGAGTCGTTATTTAAATGATGACGGTACCAAATACCGTATGTTTGAGGGAAGACAGGAGATGGTCAATGATTTGGAGAGTCCATATTGGCTGATTAATAAAAATAAGATCACCGATAAAACCGCCCGCTTTACCGGAGCAGTCAATGCCAGTCTTAAATTAGCAGATTGGTGGGATATTTCGGGCCGTGTAGGGGTTGATGAGTATACAACAGATGCCTATACCTATGTTGCTCCTCAAGCTGCCGTTAAAGAAATGTACCAAAAGGGTTCTCTTTCTAAATCAATCAGCAGATTTGAATACATTACCACTAATTTTATGTCAAATTTTCAGCAGAAAATAGGCGACTTTGATTTAGGTTTGCTATTGGGAATGACTACGGAACAAACATTAAGAAGAAATAATGCTATGTGGGGTTATGAGTTTGTACAGGAAGGGTTGGTTAGCTTTAACAATATGGCAAATAATAAAAAGTTTTTTTCGGATAGAACCGTGAACAAAAGGATGATGGGAGTATATGGAGAGTTTCACGCTTCCTATAAAAGTCTCGCTTACCTGACGGTAACAGGACGTAACGACTGGTCTTCTACCTTGCCCAAAGAAAACCGCTCCTATTTTTATCCTTCAGTATCGGGGAGCCTCGTATTTACCGAGTTGCTTCCCAAGAACGGAATCCTCTCTTTTGGAAAACTAAGGGCATCGTGGGCTCAGGTGGGTAAAGATGCCAACCCGTATTCATTAACCACATACGGTCGATCTATTGCCACACTGAATGGCGGCATTCTGGGTACGGGAGACGATTGGACATCAGGCAGCCCGAATTTAAAGCCGGAAATTTTTACAAGCTACGAATTGGGAGCTGAACTTAGGTTTTTCAATGGCCGTCTGGGTATAGATTACACGTATTACGACGGAAAGACCACTAATCAAATATGTGCACCTCGCTTGGCTCAGTCTACAGGATATATTTTTATCACGCTAAACGGCGGAACGGTTACCAAAAAAGGCATGGAATTGGCCATAACTGGCCGACCTGTAGTTACCAAAGATTTTGAATGGGAAACCACATTAAATCTTTCGGGGAACCGCAACCGTCTGGGAGATTTTGTTCGTGGTGCTGAGATACTCTACGTGACTGATGTTCAACTGGGTGGTGCCAGAACAGGTTCTATTCCCAACGGGGGGTACTTCTACGGTATAATTGGGAACAAATATTTACGGGAAGCAACAGATGCAACAGACGAGCCGTCAATTCTTGCGACGGAAATACCAAATAGCCGTCCTATAATTGATCCGGCTACGGGCCTGTACAGGCGCACCACCACTACTTCCGCGGTGGCAGGGAATCGGGAACCCAAAATGATTGGAGGTTTTAACAACAGTTTAACCTATAAAAATTGGAATCTTTCTTTTTTACTCGATTTAAGGTTAGGAGGTGATATTTATAATGGTACCGAGTATTATTTAGTCAGTAGAGGATTAAGTCCCCAAACAACAGTCGATCGTAATTCCGTTACATTTTCCGGAGTGGTTAATAAAGGTACAAGCAAAGCGCCGGTTTGGGAAGAACAAACTATAACCTACCAGGCAGATCAGACCTATACAATTGGCGGTACTGCCAGATCGGGTAAATACATGATTCAACAGTATTGGACTACCTACCTGAATAATTCCCGAAACTTTATTACAGAAACCAATTGGATGAGATTACGCTCCATCTCCTTATCTTACAACTTTAAAGATATTTTGAAAAAACAAAACTTTGTAAAGGGATTATCCGCAACAGTTACCGGAACCAACCTGTGGATATGGACCAATTATAAGGGTATGGATCCGGAAGTAGCCGTTTCCGGCTCGGGAACAGGAGGATCAGGTTCCGATGGATTTGACTACTGCGGCGTTCCTGCCACGGCAGGCTTTTCATTTGGTCTTAATATAACCTTTTAAATAATACGAATATGAAGAAATTATTATATGTTGTTTCGGGATTATTGTTATTTGCAGGAGTCTCTTCATGCGATAACTTTTTGGATGTTAATTCCGATGCCGATTTTGCCACATCCGACAAGACCACCGTTGATTTGCGTCTCCCCTGGATTCAAAACTACTTTGCCTATGCTTGGGGCACGGCAGCCATGCGTTCCAATACCGTTGGGGGGCTTCTAACGCAAACGTATGCTTCGGGCGCCAACAGCAACCTGGCGGCTTGGAATCCCCTGCAGTCGAGTTGCACTACCATATACCAAAACTGGTATATTGCTTCGGCCGTAAATATAGACCCCATGATTAAAAAAGCAGAAGAAACAGGAGCTTACCACTACATTGGAGCCGGATACTGTATTTATGCCATGGGCTTTATGATGATGCTTGATTTGCACGGAGAACTACCTATTCAGGAAGCTTTTAAATTTAAAACAGACCCCACTTACGACGACGGGAAAACCATGTACGAAATTTGCATGGGTTACCTTGACAAAGCCATTGAATACTTTAACAAAACACAGGAAACGGGTCCGGACATCAAATTACTGTCGAAAGGCGATTTGTGGAACAATGGAGACGTAAATAAATGGCTAAAACTTTGCTATGGCCTCAAAGCTCGCTATATGTTGCGCCTTTCCAAAAAGGCCGAATTTAATCCGGACGCCATTTTAGCAGCCTTAAACAACGCGCCCCAATCCATTAGCGACAACACTTCCATGAAACACTACAATGTGGCGGGAGATCAAACCAATTTTACCGTTGCCGACCCCTATCAAACCAATGCTCTATGGAACTGTGTGGCTTACGGAGCTACCCAACGGCTTACCAGATGGTATGTAAACCTTTTAACCAATAGTTTTAACGGCGGATCCGGGATCGTAGATCCCCGTATGAGTAAGTTGGTTCCGGCCATGATGAAAAATGTTAAATTGGATGCCAGCGGACGAATAGCCGGCTACGAATGGGCGCGGGACGTAGGAGTTGATATGATGACATCTACCATTCGCATGGACGGTGGTCCTACAGCCGTTGTGTTTGCTACTTCAGATCAAGCCATAACCTATACGATTGCCGATGACGCTGCCCGAACTGCGTTTTATGCTTCTATGACTCCTCTGCACCAAACTACTTTGGACGATGTGGCCAAAACGGTCAGAGTGGTATACCAAAGAGGATGTTCGTACAGCAGCAGTACCGATTACAGGCGTGCCGGGGATACCGTTTACGTGAATATGCGCGCCAACAGTATGTCAACGAGCGGACGCTCTATCACCGATATGTATTATTATCCGGCGGCAGGCTTTGATTATGTGGCCGGTACCGGCACTTTTTATACCCGTCCCGATTCGGATACCGACTTTTTGAC
>WRJW01000090.1 GCA_009778375.1 Bacteroidota bacterium | reverse complement strand
ACCCTTTGTCTTTTTATGGATCTTGCTTATCTTTGCGGCTTATAGGTGTTATTATGGCTGTTTTCGGATTGTTTTCCGGTTTAGAAAAGACCAAAACCGGTATTTTTGAGCGCATTTCACGTACCGTGCTGGGCAAATCCAAAGTCGATGAAGAGGTATTGGATAAGTTGGAAGAGGCGCTGGTTGCTTCGGACGTGGGGGTAGATACTACCTTGCGGATTATTGCGCGGATAGAGCGGCGCGTGGCAAGGGATAAATACGTAAACTCAAGTGAATTACAATCTATTGTAAGAGAAGAAATAGAAGCCTTGCTTGCAGAGGGAGTCCATCAGGATACACAGGTAATTCCCTTTGATTTTTCCAAAAAACCGTACGTAGTAATGGTTGTAGGGGTAAACGGAGTGGGCAAGACGACCACGATTGGTAAATTGGCGGCCCAATTAAAGGCATCGGGAAAAAGCGTACTATTGGGAGCGGCCGACACTTTTAGGGCGGCCGCGGTAGATCAACTGACGATTTGGAGCGAGCGCGCCGGAGTCCCCATTGTCAAACAAAAAATGGGGGCCGACCCCGCATCGGTGGCCTACGACACGGTTGCCTCTGCCGTAGCCCAACAGACCGATGTGGTATTGATCGATACGGCCGGCCGCCTGCACAACAAGATCAATTTGATGAACGAACTGACCAAGATCAGGAACGTTATGCAAAAGGTCTTGCCCGATGCGCCGCACGAGGTGCTTTTGGTGATAGACGGTTCTACAGGCCAAAATGCCTACCAGCAGGCAAAGGAGTTTACCCGTGCGACCGAGGTGACGGCTTTGGCGGTGACCAAATTAGACGGCACGGCCAGGGGCGGAGTAGTGATCGGCATTTCGGATCAATTTAAAATTCCCGTAAAGTATATTGGGGTGGGAGAGCAGATTGGAGACCTTATGGTTTTTGATAAACATGCCTTTGTTGCCTCGTTATTTGATTAAAACGTACTATTTATGAAGATTTCCTACAACTGGTTAAAAACCTATATAGAGGTAGCGATGCTCCCCGAAGAGTTGGCCGCCGTACTCACTTCCCTGGGGCTCGAAGTTGAGGGATGGGAAGTTAAAGAACAAGTTTCGGGCACTTTAGCCGGAGTATTTACGGGAGAAGTATTGACCTGTACCCCTCATCCCAATTCCGACAGGTTAAAAATTACGGAAGTATCGGTAGGCGATGCCCCTCCTTTGCAGGTTATTTGCGGAGCTCCCAATGTGGCCGTTGGACAAAAAGTGCTGGTGGCTACCGAGATTAAGAAGGCTAAAATCAGAGGCGTGGAGTCGTTTGGAATGATTTGCGCCGAAGATGAATTGGGGATTGGAACTTCGCACGAGGGGATTATGGTACTGCCTCCCGATACGCCCGTGGGTATGTCGGCCAAAGATTATTTGGGGTTGACCGAAGACGTAGTATTTGAAATAGGCCTCACCCCCAATCGGGTAGACGGAGCTTCCCATATAGGCGTAGCCAGAGATTTGGCTGCATGGAGCAACGCACAGGGTGGTTGTTTGCGGTGTCGGCCCTTTTCGGTAGATGCATTCAGACCGGGCAAGGAGCAAGGTGTGGCTGTGGTGGTGGAGGCGCCGGAGGGAGCGCCCCGTTATGCTGGCCTTACCTTAGAGAAAGTTAAGGTGGAACCTTCGCCGGAGTGGCTCCAGAGCCGCCTGCGCTCCATTGGGCTGCGTCCCATCAACAATGTGGTGGACATCACCAATTTTGTATTGCACGAAACGGGACACCCCCTTCACGCTTTTGACCGAGCCCACATAGCGGGCGACACCGTCAGGGTAAGGTATGCCGCAGAGGGGGAAAAATTTGTAACCTTGGATGGTGTGGAGCATTTCTTGTCGCCCCAAGATCTGGTTATTTGTAATAATGTGGTTCCCATGTGTTTGGCCGGTATTTTTGGAGGTCTGGTTTCGGGGGTTACCGAACAAACCACCTCGATTTTTTTAGAGAGCGCCTATTTTAATCCCGTTACGGTTAGAAAAAGTTCTAAGCGTCATGGACTCAAAACCGATGCCTCTTTTCGTTACGAACGGGGCGCCGATCCCGATATGGTACCTTACGCCCTCCGGCGCGCCGCATTGTTGTTGGAAGAGATTGCCGGAGCCAAAGTAATTTCCGATCCTGTTGATATTTACCTCCATCCGTTTAAGCCGGCCAAAGTCACGTTAGAGTGGGAGTATCTTTATGCCCTGACAGGCGCCCGTATGGAGACGGCTGCGGCAAAAGCCATTCTAAAGGGGATGGAATGTGTAATCATTTCGGAATGCGATACTTCCATAACTGTGCATGTGCCTCTTTATCGGGTAGATGTTACCCGACCCTGTGATCTGGCAGAAGAGATATTGAGGATTTGGGGCTACAACCGCGTAGAGGTTCCGGAGCGTGTCTCTGCTTCGGTTGCCCCTATACCCAAACCTGATCCCGAAGAGGTAAAGGCAGAGGCCGAAAGCTTATTGTCAGGCAACGGATTTCACGAAATTATGTGTAATTCGCTCTCCCCTGCAGCTTGGTACGAATCACTTTTGACTTTTTCTCCTGAACACTTGGTGCGCTTGCTCAATCCCCTGAGCGCTGATTTGAATGTGATGCGCCAAACCCTTATTTTGGGAGGATTAGAAGTGATTGCTTACAATATGAACCGACAGCAATATGATTTCAGGCTCTTTGAAACGGGTAATGTTTACGCTAGCAATCCCCCCCTTGAATCCCCTCGCCTGGCCCTCTGGATGACCGGTTTGGCCGAACCCGCGTCGTGGAGAGACGTTGCCCGTCCTACCCACTTTTTTCTCCTGAAAGGGTATGTCGAAAAACTCTTGGGACGCTTTGGCATCTCCCTGTTCGATGGGGAAGAGTCGGCGGCTCCGTCCGATATTTTTTCCGAGGGGGTACAGTACCTGCGTAACGGAAAAGTATTGACCTGTTTGGGCCTTATCCAAAAGAAACTTTTACAGCGTTTTGGCATTAAACAGGAGGTTTATGCAGCCGAGATTTGTTGGGATTTGTTGTTAACAACGTTGAAAGGAGAGAAAATAACGTGTACCGAATTGCCCCGTTATCCCGAAGTGCGTCGCGACTTAGCCTTAGTCATAGACGAAGCCGTCTCTTACGATCAATTGCGCCGGATTGCCTTTGCCGCCGAAGGTCGACTCCTTACCCGTGTCGGCCTCTTTGACCTCTTCCGCGGAGATAAATTGGCTTCCGGGAAAAAGCAATACGCCCTGAGTTTTGTGTTGCAGGACGCCGATAAAACATTAACCGATAAAGCGGTAGATGCGGCCATGTCCCGTTTGCTGGCCGCTTTTGAAAAAGAGGTCGGCGCAAAACTGCGGTGAACATAAAGGGAAAAAGATAAAGATATCTTGCATATTCGATAAAAACACTCTATTTTTGTCGAATATATTCGATAAAATGAAATGACAAAAGATTTAATAAAACTATTAATTACTGAATATCAGTATAAAACATCAAAAACCGAACTTGTTGAGCGGTTGTCTTATGGTATGGACGATTCGCTCAACTATGTTTTTGTTGGCTTGCGTCGTGCCGGAAAATCATATTTAATGTTTCAACAAATGAAACGGTTGCTTGGAAAAGGGCATACGTATGAAGAGTTTCTCTATTTCAATTTTGAGGATGACCGAGCTGGCGAGATGAATATCGGTGATTTGGATTTGATCAAAATTTGCTACGAAGAGATGTACCCTTACCGTCCCATTTTTTTCCTTGACGAAATTCAAATAGTAACGGGTTGGGAAAAATTTGCACGTCGTCTTGCCGATCAAGGCTACCGTGTATACGTTACCGGCAGCAATGCAAAAATGTTGAGCAGCGAAATGGCTACTACACTGGGCGGGCGGTATATGATTAAAAATATTTATCCTTACTCGTTTGCGGAGTACCTGTTGGCGAAGCGTGTACCTGTCTATGAAAAAAATGCCCTTTATAAGCATCAAAAAGAGATAATTACACACTATGAAACCTATTTTGGATTTGGCGGCTTGCCCGAAGTTATGCGTGTATCGGACAAACGGGAATGGCTAAGCAACCTGTATCAAAAAATTTTCTTTGGCGATTTATTGGCTCGTTATCAAATACGTAATGATTTTGCTATGCGTTTGTTAATCAAAAAATTAGCAGAAAGCGTAAAACAACCGTCTTCGTATAATCGCTTAGCAAACGTGGTTTCGGCTTCGGG